>DATMJU010000190.1:0-5476 GCA_035553795.1 Vicinamibacterales bacterium | reverse complement strand
CCGAGACACTGTATCTGCTCGGTGAGGGCGATCGCGTGGTCGGCATTTCCGGCTATACCGTCCGTCCGCCGGAAGCGAGGCAGAAGCCGAAAGTTTCGTCGTTTCTCCACGCCCGCTACGAGAAGATCGAAGCGCTGAAGCCCGACCTGGTCCTCGCCTTCTCCGATCTGCAAGCGGAAATCACGAACGACCTCGTCAAGCGCGGCTACTCCGTGTTCACGTTCAACCAGCGCAGCGTCGCCGAAATCCTGCAGATGATTCGCGTGCTCGCGGGTATCGTCGGGGTCGCGGCCAAAGGTGAGGCGCTTGCCGACAGGTTCGAGCGCGGCCTCGATGTGATTCGCGAACGCGCGGCGAAGCGGACCTGGCGTCCGAAGGTGTTCTTCGAGGAGTGGTACGACCCGCTGATTAGCGGGATCCGGTGGACCGAAGAACTGGTGCAGGTGGCCGGCGGGGATCCGATCTTCCCCGAGCTCGCCACCGCCGGCCTGGCAAAAGATCGCATCGTCACCAGCGAACAGGTGATTGGGCGGGCGCCGGACGTGATCATCGGCTCGTGGTGCGGGAAGCCGGTGCGCAAAGAGCGCATTACGGGCAGGCCGGGCTGGCAGGACGTGCCGGCCGTCAAGCACGGCCGCATCTACGAAGTGAAGTCGACCTACATCCTGCAGCCGGGTCCCGCCGCGCTGACCGAGGGCGTGGCGCAACTCGAACGCATCATGCTGCGTGCCACTGGCGCAGCAGATCAAACGTCTGCGCCGCAGACGCGGTGATGTCACGCTCCGACTGATCGTCAGCCATCGTGGCGACCAGGACGGCGCGCATCCGCTTCCAGCGCGGTCCAACGTCAGCGCGGCCGTCGCCGAGGAACGCCATCGCGTGATCGAGATCGAGCGTCGCACGCAAGTGCCGGGCGATGATCTGCCCGCCCAGCGTTGAGCCTTCGATCACGTAGAAATAGCCAAGCGCCGCCGGCCATTCCCCGACGTTGGGCAGCCGTGCAGGCGACGGCAGAGCCCGCAGGGTGGCGTCGGTGTGGCCAAGCTCCATCAGGTCGGCACGCAGCAGTGGGCTCTTCAACCTTCCCGACAGGTCGAGCGACGGCGGCGCCGCGGCACTGTCCACTCGTGCCTCACACGCGCTGATGAAGCCGAACGACCGCTCCAGGAAGCGTTGATAGCGCGCGCGATCCAGTTGCGGTGTCATCAGGTCGAGCGTCGCCTCGATCTGATCGTGCAGCGGGCGCAGCGACGCGCGCATCCGCGCCAGGGCGCCTCCGCCGGCGGTAGCGGGGTGAATCACGATTGGCGCGCCTCGTGCCGGCGCGGTTGGACGGATGCCAGCTGCCTGTCGAGCGCATCAACATTGAGCGGCTTCACGATGTAGTGGTCGAAGCCAGATTCGATGGCCCGGGCGCGATCCTCCGGCCTGCCGTACCCTGTGATCGCGATCAGGTACATCTCGCGGCCGGCCGACGTGGCTCGCAGACTCGCGGCGATCTGATAACCGTCGATGCCGGGGAGCCCGATGTCGATTAACGCCACGTCCGGACACAGCGTCGTCGCGGCATCCAGGCCAGAGGGGCCATCGTGCGCCACGCGAACCGAGTGCTGGCGCGTTTCGAGGATCGAGCGCAGCATTTCGGCTGCGTCCTTGTTGTCATCGATCACCAGGATCGACAGCGCTTCGCCCGGCGCTCCGGACTCCGGCGCCGCCTCCGGCTGCTGAACGTCCTGCGACGACAATGGCAGCCGAATGACGACCGTCGTGCCTTTGGATGGTCCGTCGCTGAAGGCGGCGATCGAGCCCTTGTGCAGTTCCACCATGCCCCGGGCGAGCGTCAGGCCCATGCCGATGCCGCCCAGCGTGCGCGCCAGCGACTGATCGACCTGCACGAACGGCTCGAACACGGCCTCGAGTTGCTCCGCGGGGATGCCGACACCGCGATCGATCACCCGCACCTCGGCGCAATCGCGGACGGCGTCGCACTCGACCGTGATCGTCGTGCCGGCCTCGGAATACTTGGACGCGTTGTTGATGACGTTGACCAGCACCTGCTCGAGCCGCAGCGGATCGCCGAGCATCATCAGCGGTCCCGGCGGTATCGCCGTCACCACCTTCTGGCGCCGTGAATCGGTCGCCGGCTTCGACGCCTCGACCGACTGTTTGATGACGCGGATCAGGTCGAGCGGCTGCTCCATCAGCTGCACGCGGCCGCGGTTCAAGCGCGAGGCCTCGAGCAGATCCTCGACCATCCTGGTCAGGTGCGACGCCTGGCGCGCAATCGTCGTGCGCACCCACGCCTGCTTGTCGTCATCAGCCGGCAGGCGCTCACCCAGCGAGTTGGCGGTGGCGATCGCGTTCAGCGGATTGCGCAGCTCGTGCGCCATCATCGCCACGAAGTGATCCTTCTTCTCGTTGGCGTCAGCGAGCTCGCGTGCGCGCCGCCGCTCGTGCTCGATCAAGGCCCGCGGCGCCGTGACGTCGCTCAAGACCACGACGAAACGTTGTGGTTCGCCACCGGCCTCCTCGGCGACGCCGTCCACCGAGACTTCGAACCATTTGTTGCCGACGGGCAGCACGGTGGTTTCCCGCGCGCGGCTGTGGCGCGCTCCGGCCAGCCAGTCGACCGGGGAGCCGCCGAGCATCGCGACCGCGGCATCGCGAAGGTCCATGCCAATCAGGTCGACACCCTTGGCCATCGTCATGGCGGCGCGGTTCACGCGCGTGACCGTGCCGTCGCGATCGGCGACCATCACCGCTTCGACCAGCGCGTCAAACGTCTGCTGCCATTCGGAGGCGGCGTCCCGCACCTGCTGCTCTGCCGCGTTGGCGCGCAACAGCGCTCGTACGGTGGCCAGCAATTCAGGGGGTTCGATCGGCTGTGCGAGGTAGCCATCGGCGCCGCTCTCGAGGCCCTGCACCTTGCGATCGGCGCTGATGAAGGTGGCCGATGTCTGCAGGACCGGGATGCCGGCGGTCTGCGGATCGCCCTTCAGGCGGCGGCACACTTCCAGACCGTTGATGTCGGGGAGCTGGATGTCGAGGACGACCAGTGCCGGCGTTTCCGCGCGGACGAGAGACAACGCCTCCAGTCCGGAGGCGGCCTCGACCACTTCGTAGCCGGCAGCCTGGAGGATCCGCGTCACCACGTAGCGCGACGCGTCGTCATCGTTGACGTTGAGGATTGGGCGTGTGGTGCGCATTTAGCCCGGTCCCCTCCCAAGGCCCGCCTTGTGCAGCGCGTCGCGAATACGGCCGAGCGCAACTTCGCGATTCATGCTCTGCTTCGGCAGGATCGACGCGGCTTCGCTGGCCAGCCGGCGCATGTCGCCGTCTTCAAGCTGCGCCGAGGTGTGGATGATGATCGGAATGCTCCGCGTCACCGGATCCGACTTCAGCTCGTCGATCACATCGAACGCCGTCATGCCCGGCATGATGAAGTCCAGGAAGATCACTTGCGGGTGGCGCTCGCGCGCGAGCTTGACCGCTTGCGCGCCGTCCGACGCCTCGATCACCTGGTACGACGTGCCCTCGAGCACCTTGCGCACCATGTACCTCGACACATCGTCGTCATCCACCACGAGAACGGTGGTGATGGGCGCGCCCCGGCGGCCGGCGAGCGACGCGAGCTTGCGCACCACGGCCTGCTCGTCGAGCGGCTTGATCAGGAACTCGTCCGCGCCAAGCGCGCGCGCCTGGCGCTCGCGATTCACGACGGTGACGACCAGCACCGGGATGTCCCGGGTCGCCGGCGAGGCCTTCAACTCGGCGAGGAATGGCCAGGATGTCTCGCCATCCAGCATGACGTCGAGCACGATCGCCGCGGGCGTGACGCGCGCCAGCGCCGCGCGCGCATCGGCCGCGGTGCGGGCTGGAAGAATCTGGAAGCCGGAGTTACGCAGGTACGCCTCGTAGAGGAACAGCGTCTGCAGGTCGTCTTCCAGGATGAGGATCGGCGCCTTCGAGGGATCGAGGTGCCGGCTGCGATCCTCCATCTCGTGCATTGCGCCGACCTCGTCGTGGACCGCCGGAATCGTCAACGTGAACGTCGATCCCTTGCCGGGCACTGATTCGACGTCAAGGGTGCCGCCGAGAATGGTCGCCAGGCTCCGCGACAACGACAGGCCCAGCCCGGTGCCGCGAGTCTTGCGCTGCAGCGCGCTGTCGATCTGCGTGAACTCCTCGAAGATCCGCGGCTGATCGTCAGGCGCAATGCCGATGCCCGTATCCGTCACCGTCAACGCGATGCTTCGATCGTCGACGCGCCTGGCGGACACGCGCACCTCGCCGTTCTCCGTGAACTTGAGGGCGTTCGACACGAGGTTGCGGAGCACCTGCGAGACCTTGCCTTCGTCGGTCTCGAACGCGATGTCGTCCTCCGGATCCTCGAGCACCAGCTCCACTCCCGGATTGGTCAGGAGGGGCCGGAAGATGCCGCGCAGCGCGGCGAACAGCGATCCCACGGTGAACTGCGACGCGCGCAGCGTGGACTTGCCCGCTTCGATCCTCGACAGGTCGAGCATGTCGTTGACCAGTTCGCTCAACGATTCGGCTGAGCGCCGGATGAATCCCAGTTGCTTGCGCTGCTCGGTGTTCAGGTCGCCGTCGGACTGGTTCAGCAGCAGGCCGGTGAGGCTGATGATCGAATTGAGCGGCGTGCGGAACTCGTGGCTGACGTTCGAGACGACGCGGCTCTTGATCTCCGACATGCGGCGGAGCGAGTCGGCCTTCTCTTCGACTTCGGAGTGCAACGCCACCATGCCCCGGGACGAATCATCCAGCTCGCGATTGAGGAGGACGAGTTGATCGTTGCGGTGCTGGAGCTCACGCTGCTGCCGCTCCGTCTGGCGATGGAGCGCCGCCAGCTCGCTGAGTGTGGCGTTGACCCGGGCAACCGTGTCGCTGACCTGCTGCGGCTCGCTGTTGCCGACAATGTAGACCGCGCCGTCAGCCGGCCTGGCGCTGAACGCCACGGTGCCGACCTTGCCGTTGACGACTACGGACGCCTCCCAACGCGTCACCTCGCCGCGCAGTCCGCGTGCAATCAGTTCGGCGAGCTTGGCTTGCGAGCCGTCAGGAGCGCACGCATACAGTGATGCGCCGGCGCTCACGCCGAGCAATAGTTCAGCGGCGGGATCCGCCCACAACACGCGCCCGTCCGGCGCGCAACACATCGCGGCCTCGCGCCGCATCGCGGCAATTACCGCGGCATCAGGCACAAACATCATCCACCAGCTCTGGAGGAAACAAGACGTTGTTCATCAGCGTGCCGGCGGTCGCTTCTCCGAAGATGTGCGCCAGCATGCTCCGCATCCGCTCGTCCTGCAGATGCTCGTCGCGATAGCGGGTGACGGCGGCCTCTCGAGCGGAGCTGTTCAACGAGTCCGCGCGCTGCACGAATCCGACAAACCGGTCGCACAGCTCGCTCACGCGCGACAGCGCTTCGGGAGCGGTTGCCGGATTCACGCGCTCG
>DATMJU010000189.1:0-13124 GCA_035553795.1 Vicinamibacterales bacterium | reverse complement strand
GTCTTGAACAGCGTATCGGCGACGAACTGAACGAGCACGACCTGCCAGTTGGCAGCCGTGACAAGGGCACCACGTTTGAGGGAGAGCTTCAGCAGACTCACATTCTACAATGACGTGCGGAATGGCCTTTCCACCCTTTGTCACGCGCGCGGCGGTGCGCATCACGCTTGGCGGCTTCGTGGCCGCGGCGGCGATCGCCGTGGCCGCGCTGGTGATTGAGCGGACGGCCCTCGGCGCCGACCTTGCCGCGTCCCGTGCCCTGCTCAGGGCCGAGGTGGAGGGAACATTCGCGGGACTGTCGAACCGGCTCGACGAGGCGGTCCGCACCGTCGCACTCGATCCCGAGGTCATGCTGCGCGCCGAACGCGGCGACGCGGCCGCCACGCGCCAGATGTTCGACCAGGTCGCGGCCGGCGCCGCGCGAACCGGCGTGTCCGTCACCATCTATGGCGCGGCGAGCCAACCCATTGCCTGGCTGGGGCGCGCGGACGATGTGCCGCCGGCGAGGCTGACCGGGGCGGCGTCGTGGTTCCTGGCGCCCGGCAGCCAGGGGCTGCAACTGGTGCGCGTGCAGCCCGTGATCGATCCGGCCAATGCGCAGCGGCACGTCGGATCGGTCGTCGCCGAGGCGCAACTCCCCCGCACCGATGACGCCACTATCGCCGGCGCCGAGTTCTCGCTCGACACCAGCATTGTCCCCGTCGCGCTCCGGCTCCAGTTCGAAGGCGCATCCGAGGCCGGGCCCGACGCGTTTGTCATTCAATCCCCCAGCGGCGAGCCGCTCGCCGCCGCCATCGTGTCTGATGCCGACCTGGAATCCGCCCGCCTGCGGATTCGCGATCGGCTGCTCGCCGCGGAGCTCGGCCTGGCTGCGCTGCTGATCCTGCTGTTCGCGGGGCCATTGCTCGACTGGCGCAGGCAGACCGAATCCGCCTGGAGTGCCACGGCGCTGACGCTCATGATCGCGGCGCAGCTGATCGGCGCGCGCGCGCTCGCCTGGATCGCGGTGCGGAAGGCGGATCTCGCAGGCTTTTCGTTGCTGCCCTCCGCGCCGTGGTCACCCTTTGCCGGCGTCGCGTTCGCGTCGCCGATCGACTTCCTCTTGAACGCGCTCGTCATTGCCGGCCTCGTCGTGCTGGCGGTCTCGAGCTTCGTGATGTGGCGATCGGCGCGGCGCCCCGGCATTGGCGTGGTGGTGGTCGACAACGTGCCGACGGCGACGCTGTTTCACGCCGTGCAACTGGCCGCGGGCGGCGCGGTGATGACGCTGGTGTTTGCGTACGAGTGGCTGCTGCGCATCTACCTGTCGCAGACGCCGGTCGATATCGTTCGCTTCGCGCTCGACCGGTTTGATCCCGTGCGTGTGCCGGTGATCGTCGGCCTGATCGCGCTGAATGCCTCTGTCGTTGGCCTGGCGGTGCTGTTGTTCAGGCTGGCGTGGTCGCCGTGGGTGTTTCCTGGCGGTCCCCTCGCCTGGCGGCTGCGCGCGGCCGGACTGTGGCTGCTGCCGTCGGCCATCTTCTTCGGCGTGATGGGGGCCGATGATCGCGCGCCGCAGTGGCCGTCCCTGCTCATCACCGTCGCGGCCGCGCTCGCGGCGTGGGTTGTCCATCGCTATTCGGCGATCAATCGTCACGGGTCTCAGGCGTCACGCCTGCTGTGGACATTCATGTCGGTGGCGTTGCCGTCGTTGATCCTCTATCCGTCGCTGGTCGACGCGTCCGAACGGGCCAAGCGCGAGTTGATCGAATCGCGGTTCGCTCCAGAGGTGATCAACCAGCGGCAGGATCTCTTGACCAAGCTGCGCAAAGCGCTGATCGAGATCAACCGCATCGTGGCGCTCGACGACCTGGTGCGGGCCATCGATCCGCCATTGGCCGGACCGCCGTCAACCGACGCCGCCTTCATGGTGTGGCAGCAGACGAGCCTGGCGACGGAGCGCCTGACATCGAGTATCGAGCTGCACAATGCCGCAGGCGAAATGGTCAGCCGGTTCGCGATGAACCTTCCCGACTTCGCGCAGCCGCAGCCCTGGACGGAAGGCGCCTGCGACTGGGACATCCTCGAGGAAGTGTCGCCGCTGTTTTCCGAAGAGCGGCGGCTGCTGCACGCCGGCCGCGCCCTGTGCCTGCCGGACAACCGGCGCGCGGGATCAGTGGTCGTGCACTCGATGCTCGACTACGGGAACCTCTCGTTCATCTCCGCGCAGAACCCGTACGTGGCCCTGATGCGATCGGCGCAACGTCCGCAGAATCGTCCCCGGGCGGATGTGTCGTTCTACGTTTACGGCTGGAGCCGCCGTGTCCTCTACAGCTCGGGCGAAGACGCTCCGCCGCTCACCGAGGAAGCGTTTGCGCGCGTCGCCAGCTCGCGCGTGCCGTTCTGGACCACCATCCAGCGAGGCGCCGAGACGCTCGATGCGTTCTTCCTCAACGATCGCGGCGGCATCTACCTGCTCACGACCGAGCGCCAGAGCGGGTTTGGTCACCTCGTGGCCGAAGCCGAGTTACTCGCGATGTCGTTCCTGGTGTTTGTCACGGCGGTCGTGGGCGGCATGGTGTTCAACCTGCTGGTTGGACGGCCGCCGGCCTCTGGGCGGGCGCTCTTCGCGGAGGTTCGCGCCAGCTTCTATCGCAAGCTGTTCCTCGCGTTCGTTGCGGCGGCAGTCGTCCCGGTGCTGGCGCTGGCCCTGGTATCGCGCGCCTACATGGCGAACCTGGTACGCACTGACATCGAGAGCGAGGCGACCCGCCTGGCGACGGTCGCCAGCCGCGTGTTCCAGGATCTCCGAGCGTTCGTCGGACAGGCGGCCGTGGCCGACGACCTGATCGTGTGGCTGAGCCGCGTGGTCGCGCAGGACGTCAACGTGTTCGACGGCCCGTTCCTGTTGGCGTCGAGCGAGCGCAATCTCTTCGCGTCGGGCCTGCTGCCGGACCGGACCCCCGGCGAGGTGTATCGGGCGATCTTTGTGGACGGACGCCCGTCGTACGTCGGGCGTGAACGCGCCGGCGGTCTCGAGTACCTCATTGCCGCGACCCCGGTGCAGCTCGAAGGCCGGCAGGCGATCCTGACGATTCCGCTCGCCTCCCGGCAGCAGGAGATTGAAGCGCAGATCGAGGAGCTGGACCGCCGGGTGCTGCTCGCCGCGCTTCTGTTCATCATGCTCGGCGCCGGCATGGGCTACTACATGGCCGAGCGCATCGCTGACCCCGTGAACCGGCTGATGCGCGCGACCCGCCGCATTGCGCGCGGCGATCTCGATGCGCGGGTGCTGACGACTTCGTCCGATGAACTGCAGCGGCTGGTCGACGCGTTCAACCAGATGGCCGACGATCTGCAACGTCAACGCGCGGAACTCGAGCGGACCAATCGCCTGGCGGCGTGGGCCGATATGGCTCGCCAGGTGGCGCACGACATCAAGAATCCGCTGACGCCGATCCAACTCAATGCGGAGCACGTCAGGCGCGTGCATCTCGACCAGGGCAAGCCGCTTGGCAACCTTGTCGACGAGTGCGTGTCGAACATCCTCGGCCAGGTGCGGCTGCTACGGCAGATCTCCTCGGAGTTCTCGAGCTTTGCAACGTCGCCGCAGCCGAGGCCGATCGAGACGAGCCTGCACGATCTGGTCGAAGAAGTGGTGGAACCCTATCGCACCGGCCTGGCCGAACGCGTGCGCGTGGAGACGCATGTGCCGGCGACCCTGCCGACGCTGAGCATCGATCGCATGCTGATCGGCCGCGCGCTGACCAACATCATCGAGAACGCGCTGCACGCCATGCCGAACGGCGGCACGCTGACGCTCGACGCGGCCCTCGCGCCCGATCACATGGTGCAACTGCGGGTCACGGACACCGGTATCGGCATGGACGACCACGCCATCGCCAAGATCTTCGAACCGTACTTCTCGACCAAGGCGATCGGCACCGGCCTCGGCCTCACGATCGCCAAGCGCAACGTGGAAGCGAATCGCGGCACGATCTCAGTGACGTCCGCGAAGGGGCAAGGCACTAGCGTCACACTCACATTGCCGCAATATAGTTAGTCACCCCATTGGGCTTGAATCGCTGATCACGGACGTTGGCCACAGAGGACACAGAGGACACGGAGCAAACCTGGAAATACCAGTGCCGCTTAGCAGCACTGGCGTTTTGAAGTCTTGGCTCAGTGTCCTCTGTGTCCTCGGTGGCCAACGTCCGTGATCAGTGAAGATCTAACTAGCGTCCTTAGCCCGATGGTTGGCTTGTTCGGGCTCCGCGGCCGGCAGATCTTTGCGGCCGCGATTCATCAACTGCCCGACGAAGCCGGACGCGAAGTACGAGTACGCGAGCACCATCAGCACTTCGTGCGGATACGAGACCAGCGCGGCGATCAGCGCGGCGACGAGGAACAGGCCGCGCCAGCCGCGGCGCATGCCGAGGTCGAAGGTCTTGAAGCTTTGGAAGCGAATCGAGCTGACCATCAACAGCGCCGGCACCATCAGCATCACCATGCCGAGCCACGCGATGGGCTTGGCCTGGAGGCCTTCCGGGAAATAGAAGATGGTGGCGGCGACCAAGCCCGCTGCTGCGGGACTCGGCAAGCCGATGAAGTAGCGCTTGTCGTTGTTGGTCTGGATGTTGAAGCGCGCGAGGCGCAATGCTGCGGCGGTCAGGTAGAGAAAGCCGATCGCCCATCCCATGCGGCCAAGCGGTATCAGGCCCCACTGGAACGCCAGCACCGCCGGCGCCATGCCGAATGAGATCAGATCCGCGAGCGAATCGAGCTGCACGCCGAAGTCGCTGGTGGTGCCCGTCATGCGCGCGATGCGGCCGTCCAGCATGTCGAGGACGACGGCAAAGCCAATGAAGGGCGCCGCGGTGGACAACTCACCACGCATGGCGTGAACCACACAGGCCCACCCGCAAAACAGGTTCGCGAGCGTGAACAGGCTGGGCAGCAGCGACACACCTCGGCGAATGCCGCGCCGATCGATGCCGGCGTTGCCTTTCACCTGGTGTATCCGGAACAGGTTCTCCGGCTTGTTCTTCGGGCTCATGTGACGTGCTCTACGCTTTCTGAAATCTACTGAACGGCGAGCGTTGCGATCTTCGTTTCGGCGCCGACCACTTTATCCCCTGCCTTCACTAATATCGTCGCCGATCTCGGCAGGAACATGTCGATTCTCGACCCGAACTTCATCACGCCGAACCGATCGCCGGCCTGCACGCGATCGCCCACTTTGGCGCGGCACACGATCCGCCGCGCAAGGATGCCGACGATCTGGCGCACGACCACCGCGCCGCCCGGCCGGTCGAACCAGACCTCGGTCCACTCGTTCAACTCGCCGGCTTCCTTCTTGTACGCGGGAAGAAATTTGCCGGGATGATACTCCACCCGCGTCACGGTTCCCGCGACCGGCGTGCGATTCACGTGCACGTCCATCGGCGACAGGAACATGCTCACAACTTGCCACTCCCCGGCGGGAGCGCCCGGCCACTCGGTGGCCCCTGCCACCATCACGCGCGCATCTGCGGGTGACAGCACCAGGTGATCACCCGAGGGCGGATGCCGATCGGGATCGCGGAAGAAGAACAGGAAGAACGCGCCGAGTACGAGGAAGGGAATCGACCATGCCCGGCCGAACCAGATCCCCGCGATAACCGCGACTACCAGGGCGCCGAGAATAAACGGCCACCCTGCTCGATCAATGCCCATCCAAGAATGATACTTGGGTCTGGGGCTTGGGACTTGGGACTTGGGACTTGGAAAGTGCATAGGGCACCCCGAGCGTGGGATGCCCTAGCCGAACAGGTCACGCAGATAAGCCGGTCGGCGTACTAGGCGCTCGCGGCGTAATCGTAGTGTGCTGCCGCAGGATCATCTCCATGCGGTCCTTGACGTGCAGTTTTCGCTTCTTGAGGCTGACTTCTTCGAATTGCTCGGCGTCTGACAGGTAGTGCTTGGCTTCGAGCTCGTGCAGGCGACTGTCGAGTGAGTGGTGCTTGGAGGCCAACTCGCGGTATTCCGGGTTGGTCTCGATGAGGAGGTGTTTCAAGTCCTCAGCCATCGTTCCGCCTCCCTTCCAGGGACTCTACGCGGGATTCCGCTGTCCCTCTGAGGCGGAATGTAACACAACTGCAAAGCGAGGGATCCCCGTCAAATTGTAATTTTCTGATTGCGATTCGAACTACGAGGTCTTACGGCTGAGGATGAGCGCGTCTTCCACCGGGCTCGTGTAGTAGTTCTTCCTCACACCCTCTTGCGTGAAACCCGACCTGGCATACAACCGCAGGGCCGGAGTGTTCGACTCTCGTACTTCAAGCGTCATTAACCCAGCCCCAAGATGTGCCGCCTCGGCGATGACGGCCTCCAGTAGTTGTGTGCCGAGGCCGCGGCCGCGGAGCTCCGGCAGCACGGCGAGGTTGTTGATATGAGCCTGGTCGAGGACGAGCCAGAAGGCGCAGAAGGCGGCCACCCGGTGCTCCGGCGTTCGCATGACGTAGATGAAGCAGACGTCAGGGCGCTTCAGCTCGCCTTCGTACCATTCGCGCGTGGTGGGGTTGTTGAACGACGCCTCTTCCAGGGCGAGGACGCCGTCCAGATCCTCGCTGGACTGCAGTTTCTCAACGACGACGCCGTTCACGTTCAATCTCTGCATCGGGGCGGCGCACGTAAATGGGCTCGAGGGCGTGCGGTGATCCGGCATCGCCATTCAGGGCGCGAAGCTGGGCGAGCGCGGCGATCTGCGGCGCAAGCGGGTCCGGCGCGCGAGCATCCCACTGCCCCGTCGAATGGCGCGCGATGACGGCGGCGTCGCGCATCGCCGCATCGCCGATGAACATCGCTGGCCGGTTCGCCAGGCGCGGCAGCCACTCGGCGATTAGGGCTTCCGGATGCGCGGCGACCGGTGGTTCGACCACCGCGCGCGACACGCCATCGACCATCGTCGCGAACACGTCACCGCGTTGCGCATCCATCCACGGAACGATGACGTCGACGCTGCTCCCTGTCACTTGCGCCGCGAGCGCATCCAGCGCAGAGACGCCGATTACCGGCTTGTTGAGGGTCATGGCCAGGCCCTGCATCGCCGCCAGCCCGATTCGCAGGCCAGTGAAGGCACCCGGGCCGGTCGCCACGGCCAGCAGATCAACGTGCTCGCGAGTGATGCCGGCTTCATCCAGTCCGCGCGCCATTTCGCCAGGCAGACGTTCGCCGTGCGTGCGCGACTCATCGCCACGCACCAGCGCCAGAAGGCGATCGCCATCAGTCACGGCCACGCTGCCGCCGCGGGTCGTGGTGTCGAGCGCGAGGATGATCACTTCGGTAAGAGTCTGTCATACTCAACTACAGTTTTCGAACGTGTCCCAGACGCCATCCACATCAGCACCGCCGCCGCAGAACCTGACGCCGGCCATGCGCCAGTACTTCGACGCCAAGCGCCAGTACCGGCACGCCCTGCTGTTCTTCCGGATGGGTGATTTCTACGAGATGTTCTACGAGGATGCGCTCGTGGCGTCGCGCGCGCTCGACCTGACGCTGACCTCGCGCTCGAAGGACTCCTCGGGAACCGCCGTGCCGATGTGCGGCGTGCCGTTTCACGCGGCCGACGGCTATATCGCCCGCCTGGTGAAGAAGGGTTATCGCGTTGCGATCTGCGAACAGATCGAGAACCCGAAGACGGCCAAGGGCGTCGTCAAACGCGACGTCGTGCGCGTCGTCTCGCCCGGCACCCTTACCGACAGCGCCTACCTGGATGCGCGAGAGCCGTCATTCCTGATGGCGGTCGTCGGCACCGCGTCGATTTACGGCGTGGCGCTGGTGGATGTCTCGACGGGCGATTTCGACGTCGCCGAGTTCTCCGGTCCCGAAGGTCTTGCGGCGCTGCGGGCGGAGATCGCGGTGTTGCGTCCGCGAGAGATCGTCGTCGCGACCGGTTACGACATCGCCACGCTCGTGCCGGAGATGAACCAGGCGTCCGTGACGGAGATCGACGGCTGGCATTTCGAGCTCGAGACCGCGCGGCAGACGCTCCTCGAACAACTGCGCGTGCAGAGTCTCGAAGGATTCGGCCTTGAAAAGCGGCAGGCTGCGGTCTGCGCCGGCGGCGCACTGGTGCGCCATCTGCGCGATACGCAGAAGGCGGAACTCGCCCACGTCCGCACCGTGCGCCTCCGGCAGGTGGCCGACGGACTGCTGATCGACCCGACCACGCTGAAGCATCTCGAGATCGTGCAGGCGCAGGACGGCGGCCGCGCCGGATCGCTGCTCGACGAAATCGATCGCACGGTGACGCCGATGGGCGGCCGGTTGATCCGGAACTGGCTGCTTCGTCCGCTGACGGCGCTCGAAGCGATCCGCGATCGCCTGGATGCGGTCGAGGAACTGGCGGTCAAGACTACCGAGCGCGGCAAGGGCCGCGAGACGCTCAAGTCGATCCAGGATCTCGAGCGCTTGATCTCTCGCATCGCGCTGTCTACCGCCGGCCCTCGAGACCTGATGGCGCTGTCTCGATCGCTGGCCTCGGTGCCGCGGCTCGCCCTGCTGCTCAACGAGTGCCAGGCGCCGTTGCTGCGCAGCCTGATCGGCGAGCTCGACGACCTGGCTGACCTTCGCCAATGGATTGATGAAGCGATCGCCGACGAACCGCCGGCACTGGCGCGCGATGGCGGCTTCGTGCGCGACGGCTTCGACAAGGAAGTCGACGATCTGCGGCGCATCAGCCGCTCCGGCAAGCAGGTCATTGCCGAAATGGAAGAGGGCGAGCGCGCCCGCACGGGGATCAAGAACCTCAAGGTCGGCTTCAGCCGCACCTTCGGCTACTTCATCGAGGTGTCGAAGTCGAACGTGCACGCGGTGCCGGCGCACTTCGTTCGTAAGCAGACCGTGGCCGGCGGCGAACGCTACATCACGCCGGAGCTGAAGGACTACGAAGAGAAAGTTCTCGGCGCCGACGAAAAGGTCGTGACGCGCGAGCTCGAAGTGTTCGAGAAGCTGCGGCAGCGCGTCGCCGCTGAATCACCGCGCGTGCTCGACACCGCCCGCGCGGTGGCCGCGATCGACGTGCTGCTCGGACTTGCGGAGACCGCGACCGCCTGCAACTACACCAAGCCCCACGTGCACGACGGTGATGAGATCTCCGCGACCGACCTGCGGCATCCGGTCGTCGAGCGGCTCGCCGGCGGCACCTTTGTGCCGAACGACATCCAGCTCAACGCGGCGACGCACCAACTGGTCATCCTGACCGGCCCGAACATGGGCGGCAAGTCGACCTACCTGCGGCAGGTCGCGCTGCTCTGCCTGCTCGCGCAGTCCGGCTCGTTCGTGCCGGCCCGCGAGGCGAAGGTGGGGCTGGTCGATCGCCTGTATGCACGCGTCGGGGCATCGGACAACATCGCCCGGGGCCAGTCGACGTTCATGGTCGAAATGCAGGAGACGTCGCACATCCTGAGCGGCGCGACGTCAAAGAGCCTCGTGGTGCTGGACGAGATTGGCCGCGGCACCGCAACCTTTGACGGCCTGAGCATCGCGTGGGCGGTGGCCGAGCACATCGCCACCAATCCCCGCTCGCGTCCGAAGACGCTGTTCGCCACGCACTATCACGAGCTGACGGACCTGGCGGATGCGTTCCCGGGCGTCGTTAATTTTCACGTCGCGGCGCGCGAGTGGAAAGACGACATCATCTTCCTGCACAAGATTCTTGCGGGCCGGTCGGATCGCAGCTACGGCATCCAGGTGGCGCGGCTGGCGGGGCTCCCCGCGTCGGTCATCGCCCGCGCGCGCGACATCCTGTCGTCGCTCGAGCAGGATGAGTTGCAGCGCGGCGGCAAGCCCACCATCAGCGGTGCGGCGCCGGCGTCGCAACAGCAGCTCGGCCTGTTCCAGTCGATGCCCAATGCCGCCGACGAGAAGCTCAAGGATCGCATCCGCGAGATCGACATCAACCGCACGACGCCTCTCGATGCGCTGCGGATCATCGAGGAGTTGAAGAAGGAGCTCGACGGATGATGATCCGGGCCCTTGCGCTGCTGGCGGCTTTGTCCACCGCGTGTGGGAGCGTCCCGCCGGCGTCGGATGTCATCAACATCGCCGTTCTCAGTTCGCCCAACAGCCTCGACCCGCGCATTGGCAGCGATGAAACCTCGCAGCGCATTCACACGCTGATTTACGACTACCTGCTGGCGCTCGATGATCGGCTGCGTGTCGTCGGCGGGCTCGCTGAGAGCTGGGAACAAACCGACCCCACCACCTACATCGTCCGGCTGCGCAAAGGCGTCAAGTTCCACGACGGGCACGAGCTGACCGCCGAGGACGTGGTCTACACGTTCGGGTCCTTCATCGATCCCAACTTCGTGTCGCCGCGCAAGGGCGCGTATCGCTCGCTGAAGAGCGTCGAGGCCGTCGATCCGTACACCGTGCGCTTCACGCTGAAGGAGCCGTTTGGTTCCTTCCCCATCAACCTCGTGATGCCGGTCGTGCCCAAAGGCGGCGGCGCGGGGCTGCGCGATCGTCCGATCGGCACCGGCCCCTACAAGTTCGTCAGCATGGCGGTTGACGACAACGTGCAGCTGACGGCGTTCCCGGATTACTTCCGCGGCAAGCCCGCCAACGGCGGCGTGACGTTGAAGGTGGTGCCGGACGAGATCATGCGCGCGCTCGAGCTGCGCAAGGGCACGATCGACATGATCGTCAACGACCTCTCTCCCGATGTGGTGCATCAGCTCGCCGAGGAGAAGTCCGTCACCATCGCGGAGTCGGCGGGCACCGACTACGCCTACGTCGGAATCAACATGCGCGACCCGGTGCTGCAAGACAAGCGCGTGCGCCATGCGCTCGGCTACGCCATCAATCGCCAGGCGATCGTCGATCATTTGCGTCGCGGCCTGGCGCGCCCGGCGATCGGCATCCTGCCCCCCGTGTCCTGGGCGTTCGACGAGAGCGTGTTCCAGTTCTCTTACGATCCGGCGAGGGCACAAGCGCTGCTCGATGAGGCCGGTTACCGGGATCCCGACGGTCCGGGCCCAGAGCCCCGGCTTCGACTGTCGTTGAAGGTCTCAACCAACGAATTCATCAGGCTTCAGGCGGCGGTGATTCAGCAGGACCTCAAGCAGGTCGGCATCGAACTCGACGTGCGTTCCTACGAGTTCGCGACGTTGTACGCCGACGTGCTGAAGGGCAACTTCCAGTTGTTCACGCTGCAATGGGTGGGGGTGTCTGATCCCGACATGCTGCGCCGCGTGTTTCATTCGCAGCAGATGCCGCCGAACGGTTTCAATCGCGGCTACTACTCGAACCCCGAGGTCGATCGCCTGATTGATGCCGCGATGGCTGCGCCGGACGAGAACGATCGGCGCAAACTCTACGGCGAGGCCCAGCGCGTGATTGCCGACGATGCGCCGTATATCAGCCTCTGGTACAAGACGAACGTCGCCGTGTCCCGTACACAAATCGAGGGCGTCAAGCTGACGCCCTCGGCTGACTTCACGTTCGTTCGCGACGTAACGAAGCGCTAGGCTTTCCCGAGCTTTTCGAGCTCGCTGCGCGCGTCACCGGCGTACTGCGAATCGGCGTGCTGCTCAACGACCTGGTTGAGCGTCTTGCGCGCGTCTTCGGTCTTCCCTGCCAGCTTGTAGGCCCGCGCCAGTTCCATCAATACCGCTTCGGCCGGCAGCGTCGCGTCCTTCTGATCAACGATCTGCTTCAGCGTGGCGATCGCGGGGTCGTACTGCGCGGCGCGGATCTGCGCCTCCGCCTTGCCGAGCCTGGCGCTGCGCGCGAGCAGCGCGTTGCTGCCGGCGATCACCTGGTCGTAGTGCGGGATGGCGTCGGTGAACTTGCCGAGCGCGACCAGCGTCTTGGCGACGTGATAGCGGGCCGTCAAACCGGGCTCGGTCGCGGGATACGCGTCGGCGGCCGCCTGGAACTTGGGCAGCGCCGCTTCGAGCTTGGCCTGTTCGGTCGGGTAGGTGCCGGGCAACTGTCCGCCCATCGCGTTGGGATCGTTGGTCGTGCCCGTGGGCGGCGCGGGCGGCATGACACGCGCTTCCTCGATGACCATGGCCTCGGCGAGCAGGAGCCGCGCCTGGTTGTCGGAGCTGCCCTTCCACACGTTGTAGCCAAGGACGCCGCCGCCGATCAGCACGATGGCGCCGATGATGGCGACCAGGGTGCTCGAGTTCCTGCCTGCCCAGCCCTGGGCCTGGCCGAGCGCAATCGCCAACTCGTTGTCCTTCAGGTGATGCCGTTCGTTCGTTTTCATATCCGTTCCAATTTTATCGCGGTTGGCGTGGTGTGCGCGGCAGGGATTGAACCTGCGACCTACGGTTTAGGAAACCGCCGCTCTATCCAACTGAGCTACGCGCACCCGTGACTTCAGCAGGCTTAGTAGTGCAATACAGAATAGACGTTCTCGCCCGGCAATTTCGAGCGGCCGTTCAGGAAGTCCAGTTCGATCAGGAACGCGATGCCGATGATCTTTCCGCCGGCTTTTCGCGCCAGGTCCAGCGTGGCCTTCGCCGTTCCACCCGTTGCCAGCACGTCGTCCACCACCAGGATGCGCTGCTGGTCAGCACAGGCTTCCTGGTGAATCTCGAGCGCGTTGTCGCCGTACTCGAGGCTGTAGGCCTGCGAATGCGTGGCCCCGGGCAGCTTGCCGGGCTTGCGCACCGGGATGAAGCCGCAGCCGAGGGTCGCGGCAACAGCCGCCCCCAGGATAAAGCCGCGGCTTTCGATGCCGACGACCTGGTCAATGTCCTCGCCCATGAACGGCGCGGCGAGCGCATCAACGGTATCGCGGAAGCCCTGCGGGTCGCGCAGCAGCGTGGTGATGTCGTAGAACAGGATGCCCGGCTTGGGGAAATCCGGAATCTCGCGAATCTTGCTCTTCAGATGATCCATGCGTTGGCTATCAGCTTTCAGCGAATCAGCGTCGCTATCGAATCTCGAAACCGGTGTTGCCTTGCGCGGGCTCGACGTCGTCCACCATCACGCGTTCGACGCGCGATCGGGACGGGCCCTGCCGGATGGCGCGCTCGAACCGGTCGAGCGACTCGGACTCGCCTTCCGCCACCGCCTCCACGCTGCCGTCGTCGCGATTGGTGACGTAGCCATGCAGTCCCTCGCGCCGCGCCGCATCGAGTGTGAAGTAG
>DATMJU010000188.1:0-7041 GCA_035553795.1 Vicinamibacterales bacterium | reverse complement strand
ATCTGGTACAGGATGTCGGCGCCCCCTTCGACGTGATACGGCGACAGGGAGCCTTCACCGGTGCTCATGTAGCAGCCGGCCATCTTCGCGCCTCGCGATAGCGCCCTCACGGCGTTTGGCGACAGCGCCCCGAAGCTCATGCCGGAAATGTTCGCGAATCGCCGTGGCTGGTACGGCTGGGCGCGCTTCGCGCCGATGATCCTGGGCCGCGGAAGATCATTCTCAGTAGCGCTCGCTGCCTTCAGCGTTGGATACATCGACGGAACGAGATGGATGCGGCCGGGCTCGTTGTGATCGACCTGCGAGCCGAACCCGATCATGTTGTTCTGCCCTTTCGCGGTGGCGTAGATCCACGAGCGCGTGACGCGGTTGTACGGCCGCTCGTCCAGGTCGCCGGCGAAGAAGTACTGCCGCAGGGGTTGCCCCATCTCCTCGAACAGGTAGCGGAGATGACCGATGACGGGGAAGTTCCGCGTCACGGCGTGTTGGCGCTGTGTCAGATCTCGAACCGCGACGATGGCGAGCACGAGCGCCAGGCTGGCGAGTGCGAGCAGGAAGAAACTCACGGACCAACTCCTCTGAAGTGGGTTACGCCCACAAAGGGAGCAACATCCGATCCGGACAAGAAACGGATGAAATGCGCCTGAATACGCGGGATGTCGCCTCCGTGGGCGATTGGCGATATTTCAAAATGAAATGCTTCGCCTTCTGTTGCCGCTAGAATGGCGGTGCAGGTAGATGTGAAACGACGACCCCGGCAGGAACCCATCGCGCACGACCAGTTCGAGATCGGACAGGTGCTGGACTTCCGGCCGGAGCAGGGCATCATCCGGCTGCACGAACAGCGCGTCGTGATCCTGAGCGCGGCGGCGATGGGCCTGATCCTCAAGGAGCTCATCGAGGCGTTCGGCGTGGACCTGGCTCGCCGCGTCATGTTGCGGTTCGGCTACGCGGACGGGTATCACGACGCCGTCAGCCTGCGCGCGCGCGCGCAGTGGTCGGACCCGATCGACGGACTCCGCGCGGGTCTCACTCTTCATCGTCTCGAAGGAATCGTCCGCGCCGAGATCCTGTCCGTCGCCTACGACGCCGCGTCAGGACGATTCGAAGAGAAGCTGGCCTTCTACGATTCGTACGTCGCCGAACAGCACGTCTACCACTACGGCAAGGCCGATGCGCCGATGT
Source organism: Vicinamibacterales bacterium (assembly GCA_035553795.1). Taxonomy (GTDB): domain Bacteria; phylum Acidobacteriota; class Vicinamibacteria; order Vicinamibacterales; family UBA2999; genus 12-FULL-67-14b. Next base: position 5,856 of record DATMJU010000188.1, on the reverse strand, counting down.
GCTGGTCGCTGGCCGGCTACATGAGCGGCTATGCCAGCGCCTGCCTCGGGCGGGAGATTTACCTGCGCGAGACCGAGTGCACGGCACAGGGCGCTGCGCGATGCATCCTGGTTGGCCGCGACGCCGCGAGTTGGGGCGACGCCCTCACGTCCCTTCGCGCCGATTACAAGGGTGCCAGTGTCGAAAAGGAGCTCGAGCACGTCCGCGGCGCCGTGCACCGCGAGCTGCAGGCGATCGAGCGGCGTGAACGGCAGGTGGCGAAACGCGAACGCGAGTTGAACCTGTCGCGCGAGCGCGTGGCGCGATTTGCCGCTGCGAAGCACTTCGTGACGCGCAGCGCCGCCATGGACGATGTGCTGGACCTGGCGGCGCAGGTGGCGCCGATCGACACGACGGTCCTCGTCTACGGAGAGAGCGGCACCGGCAAGGAGTTCATCGTCCGGTTAATCCATGACCAGAGCGCGCGAGCCAGCCAGCCGTTCGTGTCGGTGAACTGCGCGGCGCTGACAGAAACCCTGCTCGAATCCGAGTTGTTCGGTCATGTGCGCGGCGCCTTTACCGGCGCGGTGCGTGACAAGGCCGGTCTCTTCGAAGTGGCAGGGGAAGGGACCTTGTTCCTCGACGAAATCGGCGAAGTGGCGCCGACCGTGCAGGCGAAGCTGCTACGCGCGTTACAGGAACGCGAGATCCGGCGTGTTGGCGCCGAGCGCACCATCAAGGTCAGGGCTCGGGTGATCGCGGCGACGAATCGCGACCTCAAGGCCGCCGTGGCTGCCGGCACGTTCCGCGAGGACCTCTACTTCCGTCTCGGTGCCTTCGTGATCACGGTGCCGCCACTGCGCGATCGACGCGAAGACATTCCGGCGCTCGCGCACGAGTTCGTGAGACGCGCCTCACTACGCGTGAAGAAGGACGTGTCGTCGATCTCTCCGGACGCGATGACGGCGTTGATGACGTATCGCTGGCCGGGTAATGTGCGGGAGCTGGAACACGCCATTGAACGCGCGGTGATCGTCTCGGCGGGCTCGAGCATTAAGGTGCGTGAATTGCCCCCCGAGGTGTCGCAGAAAACCCGGCTGAAGCATTCCGATGAGAGCCTTGACCTCAAGGTCCAGGAGCGCTCGCTCATCGAACGCGCACTCGAGCACCATCGCGGCAACAGGAAGGCGGCCGCCGAGGCGCTGAAGATCAGCACCGTGACGCTCTGGCGCAAGATGAAGGAGTACGGCCTGGATGGAAAAGGCGAGTAGCATCAACGAGTGATCGTGAGATTTGCGGCACTGTTGCCGGCAGTTCTAACGGCGATTCTGTCGGCGGAGTTCGGTCGCGTCCTCACGGCCGGCCCGCGTCACATCGAGTATGACTGGGCGCCGTCCCTCGGACTGTCGCTGTCGTTTCACCTTGACGCGCTCGGCCTGCTCTTCGCGCTTCTGATTACGGGCATCGGCACGCTCGTTACCTTGTACGCCAGTGCCTACCTCGGCAGCCACCCGCACGCCGGCCGGTTCTTCGCATCGCTGTTCGCGTTCATGGGCGCGATGCTCGGCGTCGCGCTCAGCGACAACATCCTCACGCTGTTCGTGTTCTGGGAGCTCACGGGTTTCACGTCGTTCCTGCTGATCGGTTTCGAACATGAACGCGCGGAAGCGCGAGCGGCGGCGCTACAGGCGCTGATCGTCACCGGCGCCGGCGGCCTGGCACTGCTTGCCGCCGGTGTGCTGCTCGTGGACATCACCGGGACCGCGCAACTGTCGATGATGACGGCGAGTGCCGCAACGATCGCTGCTGATCCAGCCTATGCCGCCGTCGTCGCGCTCCTTCTGCTGGCGGCGTTCACCAAGTCAGCGCAGGTTCCGTTTCATTTCTGGCTGCCGAACGCGATGGCGGCGCCGACGCCGGTCAGCGCCTACCTGCACTCGGCCACCATGGTGAAAGCCGGCGTGTACTTGATCGCGCGGATGACGCCAATCCTCGGTGCGACCGCCCTGTGGACGACCGTGGTCACGGGCTTCGGCGCGGTGACCATGCTGGTGGGCGCGTATCGGTCGGTCCAGGAAACCGATCTGAAGCGAATCCTCGCGTATTCGACACTGAGCGCGCTGGGTTTGTTGACGATGTTGCTCGGCATTGGCACCGAGCACGCGATCGCAGCGGCGCTGGTGTATCTCATCGCGCATGCCTGCTACAAGGGCGCGCTGTTTCTCGTGGCCGGCGCCATCGATCATGAAACCGGCAGCCGCGACATTCGATTGCTGTCTGGCCTGCGTCGAACGATGCCGCTGACCTCTATCGCAGGCGGGGCCGCGGCGCTGTCAATGGTTGGTATCCCGCTGACGTTCGGCTTCGTCGCCAAGGATGGGGCCTACGAGGCGTTGCTCGGCGCCGGTCTCTGGTCGCCATGGATTCTCATTGCGACGGTGCTGGCCAGCGTCCTCATGGGAGTCGCTGGTCTCCTCGCCGGTGTGCTTCCGTTCCAGGGTCGCGCGTCAGGCCCCGGCGGTCATGAACCGGAATGGCGGCTACTCGTGCCGCCGATGTTGCTCGCTGCAACCGGCGTGTTCGTTGGCCTCATGCCTTCGATCTTGAATGCGCCGCTCTCAGCCGCCGCCGGCGCGATTCTGCCGGCCTCCGGTCAACTGTCGCTGGCAATCTGGCACGGTGTGTCGCCCGCGCTGATGCTGAGCGTGTTAACGCTCGCCAGCGTCGCTGCCATTTACTCGTTTCGAGACGCCATCAGAGCCCGGGCCTGGAGGCCGATGTTTGGCACCGAGCAGCTCTACAACCGCTTAGTGTCGGCGCTCGATGCCGTCAGCGTCGTCATCGGACCGCCACTGCATAGCGCTCCACTCCGCTTGTACGTGATGGTGATCGTGGCCGTGACGATGGTGGCCGGGTTCGCGGCGCTGTTGACAGTCCCGTCGCTTCGTCTGGCGGCGCGAACTGACTTCCAGATTCACGAAGTGCTGATCGTTGCCGTGATCATTGCGGGAGCGATTGCCGCAGCGCTTGCCAAGTCCACGATGGCCGCCGTGCTGTCGCTTGGCGTCGTCGGTTACGGCGTCGCCATGACGTTCCTGCTCTATGGCGCGCCGGATCTCGCCATGACGCAGTTCTCCGTCGAGACGCTGACGGTGATCATCTACGTGCTCGTGTTCCGGCATTTCCCGAACCTCGGCGCGTTGTCACCGCCACTGGTGCGCGTTCGCGATATCGCCATCAGCGCGGGCATCGGCACGTTCATCGCCGCGCTGGTGCTGTCGATCTCGACAACGGATACCGCCGCGCATTTGCGCGAGTACTTCGTTGAGTTTGGTCCCACCCTCGGCCACGGCCGCAACATCGTCAATGTGATCCTCGTGGACTTCCGCGGGTTCGACACGATGGGGGAGATCACGGTGCTCGCCACCGCTGCGATCGGGGTCAGGGCGTTGATCCGAATCGCCAATGCCGATGCCGGCGAGCCGGGCGCCGCGGACGAGAGCACGAATTCTCCCATCTTCAGGAAGGCTGCTCGCCTGTTGATGCCGCTGCTGCTGTCGTTTGCCGCGTTCCTGCTGTACCGGGGCCACAACGAACCCGGCGGTGGCTTCGTCGGTGGGCTGGTGGCGGCGTCGGCGTTCTCGCTTTACCTGATGGCATTTGGCGTGAGCCGCGCCAGGCGGGCCCTGCGTGTGAAGCCGATGACGCTGCTCGGCATCGGCTTGCTCGTCGCGCTCGCCAGCAGTCTGCCGGCCGTCCTCAACGGTCTACCGTTCCTCACCGCGCAGTGGGTGCTCGAGCCGGTCGCGCTTGGCACGCCAATGGTGTTCGACATCGGTGTGTTCCTCGTCGTCACCGGCGTCGTCCTGATGATGGTGTTCAGCCTGGCGGAGGAGGCCTAGCATGGAGATCCTGCTGGCGCTGGCGTCGGGCGTTCTCTATACGGCCGGCATCTACCTGATGCTGCGTCGCCGCCTCGCCCAGCTGATCATCGGGCTGGGCCTGCTGTCGAACGGCACGAACGTGTTGATCTTTGCCGTCGGCGGCCTGACGCGTGGAACACCGCCGGTCGTCGCTCAGGGCGCCGAGCAACTCGTGCCGCCGTATGCCGACCCGGTGCCGCAGGCGCTCGTCCTGACCGCCATCGTGATCGGATTCGGCCTGCTCGCATTTCTCCTCGTGCTCGCGCACCGTGTGCACGCGCTGGTTGGCACGGACGATGTCGATGACGTCGGCAGGGAACGATGAGAGCGCTCGTCCTGCCGATCATCGTGCCGATGATCACGGCCGCGATCATGCTGCTCGCGCCGAGGCGACCCGTGATGCAGCGCTGGATCGGGCTCGCCGGTGCCGTCGTACTCCTGGTGAGCACGGTCGCGGTGTTTGGCCGCGTCAACGGGGACGGCATCCAGGTGCTGCAAGTTGGCGGTTGGCCGGCGCCCTTCGGCATCACGCTGGTGGCCGATCTGCTGTCCGCGCTGTTGCTGGTTGCGGTCGGCATCGTAGCGGTCGCCGTCAGTGGCGCCTCGTTCGCCGGCGTCGATCCTCGACGAGAAGCGTTCGGCTATTACCCTCTGATCCAGATCCTGTTGATGGGGGTCTCCGGGGCATTCCTGACCGGCGACTTCTTCAACTTGTACGTGTGGTTCGAGGTGATGCTGGTGGCGTCGTTTGTGTTGATGGCGCTGCATCGCAATCGACCGCAGCTCGAAGCGGCGTTCAAGTACGTCACCATCAACTTGATCGCGTCCTCGATCTTCCTGACGGCGCTGGGTCTGCTCTACGGCGTGACCGGCACGCTCAACATGGCGGCACTGGCGCAGTCGTGGCCGTCGGTGCAACAGACCGGCATGGACGCCATCCTCGCGGTGCTGCTCATCATCGCGTTCAGTATCAAGGCCGGCCTGTTCCCGTTGTTCTTCTGGTTGCCCGCGTCGTATCACACGCCGCCGGCGGCAGTAGGAGCCGTGTTTGCCGGGTTGCTGACAAAGGTCGGCGTCTACGCGCTGCTGCGCATCTTCACGCTGCTGTTCCAGTCCGGGCCGGGCGCGCTGGCCACCATGCTGCTCGCCATGTCCGCCGCCACGATGGTGATCGGTCTCATCGCGGCACAACGCGAGCGTGACTTCCGGCGCATCCTGTCGTTCAACCTCGTCGGGCACATCGGCTACACGACGGCCAGCCTGGCGGTGTTGACGCCGGCGGCGCTCGGAGCGGCCATCTTCTACGTGCTGCATCACATCATCGTGATCACCAATCTCTTCCTGGTCAGCGGCGTGCTGCTGCGGCTGCGGCGCACGACCGACTTGAAGAGCCTCGGCGGCTTCTACACGAGCCAGCCGTTGTTCGCTGCGGTTGCCATGGTGCCGATCTTCTCGCTCGCCGGCGTGCCGCCGTTATCGGGCTTTCTCGGCAAGCTGGCGATCCTCGCTGGCGTGTTCGAGGCCGGCGCGTACTGGGTCGGCGGAATCGTTCTCGTCGTCGGTCTGCTGACGCTCCTTTCGATGGGGCGGACGTGGGCCGAAGCGTTCTGGCAGCCATCAGCGGAAGTGGATCGTGCCACGCCAGGCACCGCGTTGATGATGGCCATCTCCGCCCTCAGCGCCGTGACACTGGCCATGACGTGGCTGGCGGGACCGCTGTTCGACATCACGCTTCGCGCGGCGAACCAGTTGCTGCAACGCGATGACTACATCAGGGCCGTTCTTGGAGGGGCATCGTGATGTCCCTCGCGTCGATGTTCCGAAAGACCGGCCGGGCGGTTGGCCTGGCGGCTTTCTTCGCCAAGGAACTGCTGGTTGCCAATGTGCGGGTCGCCGCCGACGTCATCAAGCCGCGCACCGCGATTCAACCGGCCGTCGTCGCCATCCCGCTGGA
>DATMJU010000187.1:0-2207 GCA_035553795.1 Vicinamibacterales bacterium | reverse complement strand
CGGGCAGGCCGCCGGCGCGGAAATACTCCTCGCCGAGATATTTCCCGGCCGGTTGCATGTTCACGAGGAGCGGAACGTCGTAGCCGACCTTTTCCCAATCCTCGATCGATAGCTTCACACCGACGTGCCGCGCGATCGCGTTGATGTGCACCGGCGCGTTGGTCGATCCGCCGATGGCGGAGTTCGCGATGATTGCGTTCTCGAACGCCTTGCGGGTGAGAATGTCCGAGGGCTTCAGGTCTTCGTGCACGATCTCGACCGCGCGCACGCCGGTCTCATAAGCAATCTGCCCGCGCTCGCGGTACGGCGCGGGAATCGCGGCGCAGCCCGGCAGCGACATGCCGAGCGCTTCGGCGAGCGCGTTCATCGTCGAGGCGGTGCCCATCGTGTTGCAATGGCCCACGGAAGGCGCGCTCGCGGCCGCGATCTCCATGAACTCGTTGTCGTCGATGCGGCCCGCGGCCAATTCTTCGCGCGCCTTCCAGACCACGGTGCCGGAGCCCGCGCGCTCGCCCTTCCACCAGCCGTTCAGCATCGGGCCGCCGGAGAGCACGATGGCCGGGGTGTTCACGGTTGCCGCCGCCATCAGGCAGGCGGGGGTGGTCTTGTCGCAGCCGGTCATCAGCACGACGCCGTCGAGCGGATAGCCGTAGAGCACCTCGACGAGACCGAGATAGGCGAGGTTGCGATCCAGCGCCGCGGTGGGGCGCTTCCCCGTTTCCTGGATTGGATGGACTGGAAACTCGAAAGCGATGCCGCCTGCCGAGCGGATGCCTTCGCGCACGCGCTGCGCCAACTCGATGTGGTGGCGATTGCACGGCGAAAGGTCCGAGCCGGTCTGCGCGATGCCGATGATCGGCTTGCCGGAGCGCAGCTCAGCGCTGGTGAGGCCGAAGTTGAGATAGCGCTCCAGATAGATCGCGGTCATGCCGGGATTGTCCGGATTGTCGAACCAGAGCTGCGATCGCAGCATTTTTCCGCGCGGGGCTTGGGGCGATTTTCGCTTGGCCATGACGTTTCCTCTGACTTTTCTGGTTGCCCTGATCTTACAGAATTTAGGGCCTTTGCCGGGTTTGATTTTCTGGGGCCAATCGGTTGAACTGCCGCCTAACGACCGGAAAAACATCAGGAAACGACCATGCTGAAAACCATCGCGGCCTTCGATCGCATCGGCGAGGAAAACGCCTTCGCCGTGCTTGCGCGCGCCAACGCGCTGATCGCGCAAGGCCGCGACGTCATCAACCTCGGCATCGGCCAGCCAGATTTCCGCACGCCCGAGCACATCGTCGAGGCGGCGATCAAGGCGCTGCGCGACGGCCATCACGGCTATACTGCAGCGAACGGCATTGTGCCGCTGCGCGAGGCGGTGGCGGCCGATCTGCACAAGCGGTTCAGCGTCGAGGTCTCGCCCGACAGCGTGATGATCATGCCGGGCGGCAAACCCACCATGTTCATGTCGATCATGATGTTCGGCGAGCCGGGCGTGGACATCCTCTATCCCGATCCGGGTTTCCCCATTTATCGCTCGATGATCGAGTTCACCGGCGCGCGTCCGGTGCCGGTGCCGATCCGCGAGGAGAATGGCTTTGCGTTCTCCGCGGAGGAGACGCTCAAGCTGATCACGCCGCAGACGCGGCTGCTCATCCTCAACTCACCGGCCAATCCGACCGGTGGCGTCACCGGCAAGGCCGAGGTCGACAAGCTGGTCGCGGGTCTTGAGAAGTGGCCGGACGTCGCGATTATGTCGGACGAGATCTACGATCACATGGTCTACGACGGCGAGAAGCACGTTTGCCTTCTCTCCTATCCGTCGATCCGCGACCGGCTGATCCTGCTGAACGGCTGGTCGAAGACCTACGCCATGACCGGCTGGCGTCTCGGCTATGCGGTCTATCCGCCGAAGCTCTATGAGTATGCGCGTAAGCTCGCGGTGAACCTGCACTCCTGCGTGAATGCGTCGGCGCAATACGCGGGTCTTGCGGCGCTGAAAGGCCCGCAGGACGAGGTGCACAAGATGATCGCCGAGTTCGACAAGCGCCGGAAGGTGGTGGTCGATGGGCTGAACAAGCTGCCGGGCGTTTCGTGTGCGACGCCGAAGGGCGCGTTCTACGCATTCCCGAACATCAAACGCACCGGCTGGAAGGCGAAGGAGTTCGCGACCGCGCTGCTCGACGAAGCGGGCGTCGCCATCATCGGCGGGCCGGACT
>DATMJU010000186.1:0-3066 GCA_035553795.1 Vicinamibacterales bacterium | reverse complement strand
GCGGATCTCGTTGCGGTCCCACGCCTCGATCGAGATGCCGCCATTCGTGCCGGCATCCACATTCAACGGGCCTGCCGGCATCGTCGAATCCCGAACCTCGCAGTGACGGTAGTAGTCGTCATCGCGATCGTTGTAGCGGTTGCTGCACGGATCTTCGTTCGTGCCCACTTGCGCGCCGGCGTTGTCGCCGTAGCTGAAGCCGCGGTCGCCGATGCTGCGGACGACGCGCTGCCTGAGACGACGATCGTTTTGCAGCTGGCGGCGAAGCTGCGCATCGACGCGGCGCTGGACCTGGCGCTGAATCGATTCGGCGCGGCGTTCGGCGTTGCGCAGCCGGCGTTCCACGGAGCGCCGGGCCTGCTCGATGGCGCGTTCGGCACGCTGGTGGGCGTCGTAGGAACGGCCCGCTTCCCAGCGGAAGGTCTGGGCCGACGGCGCGGCCGCCAGGCCCGCCAGGATGGCGAGGGTAAAGAGGATTCGAAGGGTGGTCGTCGTCTTCATGGCATCTTGGACGGGAAAGCCATGAGAAACGTTTGTCAGTCCTCTGTGGTGGCCTTGGGACGAGCGGGGTCCGAGCTCCATTCCGACCATGACCCCGGGTAAATCTTGACCCCATGGATCCCTGCATGTTCTAGAGCCAGAAGGTTATGGCAGGCCGTAACCCCTGATCCGCAGTAGACCACCACGTCCCGGGCTTCCCGTCCCTTGATGACCGCATTCCATTGGGTCTTGAGGTCTTCGGGCGACTTGAAGGTCTTGTCGGCGGTCAGGTTCTGCTGGAAAAAGTAGTTGGCCGCGCCAGGAATGTGGCCGCCGACCGGGTCGAGGGTCTCGTTAATCCCGCGATAGCGCTCAGGGGTCCGCGAGTCGACCAACAACCGGACCGGGTTGCCAAGCTCCCTCTGGACCTCATCGACGGTGAGCCGCCAGCCGGGACGCGGTGAGCCTTTGAAGTTACCCGGCGTAGACGACTCAACACCGCCGCGCACTGGATGGCCTTCGCGCTGCCAGCGCGCAATGCCGCCATCGAGGACGGCAGCCGCATCGTGTCCCATCCAGCGCAGCATCCACCACAGGCGGCTCGCGTACATGCCGCTGTCCGCGTCGTATGCCACGACCTGCATGCCGGACGAGATTCCGAGGTCGCTGAAATTCCGAATCACGACATCGATGTCGGGCAGCGGGTGGCGGCCGTTTCTTCCAGTCTTCTGACCTGACAGATGCCGATCGAGATGCGCGTACCGCGCGCCAGGAATGTGCGCCTCGCGGTAATCCGACTCGCCCTTCTCGGGATTCGTCAGATCAAAACGGCAGTCGATCACGATCCAGTTCGGATCCTTGAGCTTCGACGCGAGCGTGGATGGATCGATCAGGGTCCTATACATGGCGCTACTTCGCGTGCAACTGTTCGGCCAACTGGTGGAGGAATAATCCTACATCGGTCACGATGCCGATGGTCTGAGTTGAACCACGATCCGACAGTTTTGTGACTACGGCCGGGTTGATGTCGACACAGATGACCTTGACCCACGACGGCAGCATGTTGCCCACGCCAATGCTATGCAGCATCGACGACAACATGACGACGACGTCCACATCGGCGAGCGCCTTGCCATAGGCATCCTGCGCCTCGACCAGATCCATCATCGTCTCGGGAAGCGGCCCGTCATCTCTGATCGATCCGGCGAGCAGGTACTTGACGCCGTGGTTATGACAGGCGTGCATGATGCCGGTGGTGAGGACTCCGGTCTCGACCGCCCGGCCGATGCCGCCGGCGCGGCGCACGGCGTTAATCGCGCGCATGTGATTGCGATGGCCATGCTCGACCGGGTGTCCGCTGTTCAGATCGATGCCGAGCGAAGTGCCCGAGAGCGCGACCTCGATATCGTGGACCGCGAGGGCGTTGCCCGACAGCAGGACGTCGACGTAACCGCGGCTGATCAAATCGCAGAAGTACTGTGACCCTCCGGTGTGCACGACCACGGGCCCGGCAACGAAGGCGATCCGGCCGCCCTCCTGTTTTGCGCGGCGCATCAGCTCGGCGACACGCGCGACCGACGTTTCCACGCGGCGCTCCGACGACACCTCGTTGCTCATGAAGCCGAACGACGGCTTGTCGCGCTGCTGCACGTCTGGAGAGACGCGGATGCCCTGCATGCCGCAGACGATCTGATCGCCTTTCTTGATGTCGCGGAGCTTCCTGCAGGACACCACACCACCCGCGACGACCAGGGCCGCGTCCATGCGTTGGTTCTGGGCCACGCGCCACTCGCCGTCGAGGAACACCGAGGTGCGGTGATTGGTCGTCGAGTAGAAGTCCTCGGGGGCGGCGCCGTCCATGTCCGCCGGGCGGAGCAGCACCGCGGGCGTGCCTTCGACGTAGCAACCGAATACCGACAGGCGCGCGAGCAGATCCTGCAACCGCGCATCGGTCTCGGAGGTCAGTTTCAGAGTGAGATGGGAGCCTTCGGAGTTGTTGCGGCCGACGTCGAAGCGAAGAATCTCGTACTCGGAGCCGTGCTCGACGATCGTGGTCAGGATTGACTGGAAGTTCCCCGTGTCGATCAGGTGACCTTCCGCTTCGACTGTTTCAGAAACCATAGGGGCGGACCTTCGTCCGCCCCCATTCTATCTATTACCGGAGCTCGAGCTTCTGGAGCGCGGCGATGCGGTCCTCGAGCGGCGGGTGGGTCGAAATCAGCGACATGAAGCCCTTGCCGCCATTGATCTTCATCGTGGCCAGCTGCGGCTGCGAATCGTCGACCAGGCCCTTGTTCTGCATCAGGCGCTGCAGGGCCGCGATCATGTTGCCGCGGCTCGACAGCGTGGCGGCGCCGGCATCCGCGCGGAACTCGCGAGCGCGCGAGAACCAGGCGACGACGAACATGCCGAGGATGCTGAAGACGATGTCGAAGACGATCGTCGCGACCATGAACACCAGGTGCGAGATGCGCTCGTCCACCATCTGGCGCACGATGTTGGCGATGACGCGCGAGAAGAAGATCGAGAACGCGTTGACCACGCCCTGGATCAGCGTCATGGTGACCATGTCGCCGTTGGCGATGT
>DATMJU010000185.1:0-11856 GCA_035553795.1 Vicinamibacterales bacterium | reverse complement strand
GGGTACGTACGGCAGCCTCGTGCCGCTGATGCGGTCATCGACCGCCGCGGTGCCGACCCTGGTGTTCGAGAAGACGGTGTCCGGCGAAGAAGTGCCGCGCCTTGCGGTGGGCTGCGCCGGCAATGCGTGGATTCCGCTGTCCGTCTACAACATCATCACCGGCGTGATTGACGGCAAGCTGGGGGCGCAGGCGGCGATCGAGGCGCCGCGCTTCCTGCCCGGGCGCGACCCGGCCGATCCGCTCGAGAACGGCGCGCGCATCGAGATCGAGGATCGCTTCCCGCGCAGCGTGCTGCAGAACCTGATCGATCGCGGCCACAAGTTCCAGAAGATCGGCAGGAAGGGAGAAGTCCGCTACGGCTATGCCGCGGCGATCACCATCGACGTGCCCGGTCGCAAGGTTGAAGGCGGCGCCGAGCCCCGCCGCTCGCACGCGGCCGTTCCGTATATTCGTGGTAACCAAACCACCGCGCAGTAATCAAAGGGTAGAGATGAGCCTCATCGATCCAGGAAAGAAAGCCCCGGCCTTTTCACTACCCGACCAGGAAGGCAAGAAGCATTCGCTGGCCGATTATGCCGGCAAGCCCGTCGTCATCTACTTCTATCCGAAGGACGACACGCCGGGTTGCACCAAGGAATCCTGCGCGTTCCAGGAGAACCTGCCGAAGTTCACCAAGAGCAAGGCGGCCATCCTCGGCGTCAGCGTGCTCAACTCGGCCAGCAAGGCGAAGTTCGCCGCCAAGTACGGCCTCACGTTCCCGCTACTCGCCGATGAAGATCACTCGATGATGGAGAAGTACGGCGTGTGGCAGGAAAAGTCGATGTACGGCAAGAAGTACATGGGCGTGGCGCGCACGACGTACCTGATCGGCGCCGATGGCAAGGTCGTGAAGCGCTGGGACGGCGTGAAGGTTGACGGCCACGCCGAGGAAGTACTTGCCGCAGTCAACGAGCTCTGAACTGCGCTTGCACGTCGCAGGCATGGACTGCGCCGATGAAGCGGCGCTCATCCGGCACGCGCTGGCCCGGCGCGGCATCCAGTCCCTGAACTTCGACCTGGTCGGCCGCCGCGTCGACGTGACGTTCGATCCGCAGCTGATTTCTTCGGCAGCGATTCTCGAAGCGGTCGCGGCGACCGGCCTTGCCGCGCACACGCATCATCCCGGCGACGTGGTGGGCGACGATCACCACGTCCACGAGCATCATCACGATTCTGCCAAGTGGTGGGCGGTTGCCAGCGGCATCGTGTTCGCGATCGGCTGGGGGATCGACGGCGCCTATTCCGACAGCTGGACCGAGGCGATCTTCGGCCACGGTGAGCAGCTCGAGCATTCGCACCATCCGTATGCGGCAGCAGCATACGGCGTGGCCGCCGTCACCGGCTTGTGGCCGATGGTTCCGCGCGCGATTACCTCGCTCAGATTCCTCCGTCTCGACATGCACGTCCTGGTCTGCCTGTCGGCGATTGGCGCCGCGGTGGTCGGGCAGTGGGCTGAAGCGGCCGCAGTCGCGTTCCTGTTTGCGATTGCGCACCTGCTCGAAGCGTGGAGCATCGATCGTGCGCGGCATGCGGTGGCGGATCTCGTTGGGCACGAGCCTGGATGGGCGGATGATCGCGGGCATGAATCCGCGCCCGTCGAGCGATGGATTGAACGGTTTGCGGCGATCTACACGCCCCTGGTCACCTTCGCCGCGATCGCGGTCGTGCTGCTGCCGCCGCTGGTGGACGGGCAATGGGGCGTGTGGTTCTATCGCGGCTTGATCTTCCTCGTGCTTGCGTGCCCCTGCGCGCTCGTGATCTCGACGCCGGTGACGGTCGTCGCCGCGCTGACCTCCGCGGCTCGCCGAGGTGTGTTGTTCAAGGGCGGCGCGCCGCTCGAGCGCGTCGCCACGGCGAAGGCGCCGACCTTACAGGCTGTCGCGGAAGCCGGCGTGGCCGTGCAGTGCCGGACATCGCCGACGCCGCTGAACAAGGTGGATGTCGTGTTGACGTGCGATCACGACGAGGACATCGCCTTCCTCGTCAGCCACTCCAAGCGCGCGCTGCGCGTCATCCGCCAGAACGTGTCGATCGCGCTCGCGACGAAGTTTGCGTTCCTGGTGTTCGCGGTCTTCGGCGCCGCGCCTTTATGGCTTGCTGTCGTCGCCGACACCGGGGCGACCGTCATGGTCACGTTGAACGGGTTGAGGTTGCTCCGCTCCCGTTCCTGATGGACCGCGACGGCCTCACTGATCCGCGCGCATGAGACCGCCCAGCGATCGCGCTGTGGTGCGAAACTTCTGGGGCGACTGTCCCGCCAGGGCCTGGCACTCCCGGATCAGGTGCGCTTGATCGCTGTATCCGCACGCCGCGGCGATCTCAGCGCCGCTCATGGACGGCTGTTGTTGCAGTAGATCCAGGGCCGTATGGATGCGCGCGATGCGGGCGACGTGTTTCGCGCCAAGGCCGACATGATCGCGAAACTGCCGCTCGAGATGCCGGCGGGTGATGCCGACTTGCTTCGCGATGTCTTCAATGGCGGCGGTGCCGCGGGACGCATCGATCATCGCGAGCGCGTGGTCAACGCTTGCCATCGCATGCGAGTCGGTCGTAGAAAGCCTCGCTGATAGCTCTCCGGGGAGACGCGCGAACCGTTCGCCGCGGTTCACTTCGCGCAGGCGATCGGCCGCGCGATCGAGCCCGCCGATGACGTCCGATGCGGCGATCAATCGATCCTGCAGTTCCCACATCGGGATGCGAAGCGAGGCGCCGCCGCGGCCGGTGTGCAGCCGCACGCCGATCAAGTCGACATCGCCGGTCGGCAATGCGAGCACCGGTCTGGTCATTTGCCCGGCCAGCAGCTCGCGAGGTTGCAGCTCACCTGTCTCGGCGTTGATGAAGCGATCGCCGAGGTTGAAGATCAGCTCGACGCAGCCGTCGGGGACGATTGGCTGGGGCGACTCGAACTCCTGCTTCGTGCCGCTGGCGCACCAGATCGCCTTGATCGAAGAAGCCAGCTCCGGCGGCGGTGCGTGAAAGGAGAATTCCATTGGTCGCTTTTCTTCAATCCAGTGTCTGAGCGCGGGCTTATTCTAGGCGAACGATGAGGTTACTTCTTGCATTCGCTGTAGTGGGCTCGTTGTTGGGACGAGCCGAGCAGGCCGCCAAGCCCACCCTCAACGATCTGTCGTGGCTGGCGGGTTCCTGGTCCGGTGTCTCGCGCGGAATCGAGATGGAGGAGCACTGGACCGCGCCCAAGGGTAATTCGATGATCGGCGTCCATCGCGACGTCGGGAAGGGCCGCACGCTGCTGTTCGAGTTCCTGCGCATCGAGCAGCAGGGCGATCAGATCGTCTATTTGTCGATGCCGAACGGCCGCTCACCGGCAACGGCATTCCCCTTAAAGGAAGTCTCGGGCACTCGAGTGGTGTTCGAGAATCCCGCGCACGATTTTCCGCAGCGGATTATCTACTGGATGGACGGCGCCGACCTGCGGGCCCGCATAGAGGGAACGAACAACGGCAAGTCCGCAAGCCAGGAATGGCAATGGAGGCCGGCAGCATTGAAGTAGCTGTTAGCCGGGGCCCCTGTGGCTGATTGACGTATGCTGCGCGCATGCGAATCCCCCTCGCGATAGCAACGTTCGCGCTCGCGTTCCCCCTTGGCGTGTCCGCGCAATCCACGCCGTCCGACCTGCGCATCGTCGTGATCGAAGGCGAGAACGCGGTGAACATCATCCAGCAGAAGACAGCCGTGCGCCCCCTCGTCGAGGTGCGCGATCGCAACAACCTGCCAGTCGCTGGCGCAACGGTCACCTTCACGATTGGCGGGTCGAGTGCCGCATTTGCGGGCGGCGCCCAAACCCTAACCGTCACGACCAACGCGGTGGGTCAGGCCGCGGCATCTGGCTTTAGCGCCGTCAGCAGCGGCGCGGTGCAAATCCAGGTTCAGGCGGCGTTCAATGGGCAGCTTGCCACCGCCGCGATCACGCAAACCAACTTCGCGACCGCGGCCGCTGCCACGCAAGCTGGCGCGGCGGCGAGCGGTGCAGGTGGTGCAACTGGGGCGGGCGGAGGCTTGTCGGCGACGACGATTGGTATTGTTGGCGGAGCTGTGGCGGCCGGCGCTGTCGCGGCGACACAGATCGCCGGAAAAGACGACGACTCCGGCGGTGGCGGCGGCAACGCCAACGGCTTCGATGGCTACGAGGGTCCGTTGAGCGGACAGATCGCGATTCTCTCAGAGTCTACGGGCACGAACTTCTCCTGCACCTTACTGTTCGATATTGGCGGAACTGTGCGGATCGAGTTGCAGCGGGATGGAACCGGCGCCGCCTCCGTTATGGGTACGTTGTCACTTCGGTCGACGACGAACGGTTGCACTGATAGTCAGAGCAAAGGCATTGGGGCGACGCGGGAGCAGGCGCGCGTCACTGGCGGTCCGTCAGCGATCGCCTTTAGCTCGACGACGGCGACGCAGGGCAACCTCGAACTGCAGACACTGCGGTTTGCGGGAGCGCTGACTGGGAACAACATCAACGGGACGTTGTCGTTCGACGTGGCTCCAGGAGCCGGTATCAATCCTCGCCGCAGCGGCTCGGCATCCATGCCGGTCACGCTGGTTGGACCGCGTCCCTAGAAATGAGAAGGGCTCGAGTTACATACGAACTCGAGCCCCTGTCTTGCACTCTTCAGCGCTTACTGCTGCGGGCCGCGGCGTTTGCGCGGGCCATCGGGACGCGCCTCGCGGCGTTCCTTCAGCTTCGCCAGCTGATCGGCTGTCAGGATCTGAAGCGATTCCTTGCGGATCTTCGCGTTCAGGATCATCGCCTCGGCCTGCGCCGCCGCCACTTCCTGGCTCTTGGCGCGAATCGCCGATTCATCGATGGTGTCGGCGTCGATCAACGCGCGCATGCCTTCGTGAGCAGCGCGAGTCTTCTCACCGATAGCGCGGAACTCCGCCTGGTGTGACTCGGCGATCTTCTTGAGCTGTGCCTTCTGGTCGTCGCTCAGGTCGAGGCCGCGGAAGCCGGCAACACCGCCCGGCCCACCCGGACCACGCATGCGCATGCCGGGTCCGCCAGGTCCAGGACGCTTTTGTCCCTCAACGCCGGGCCCGCGCCGCGGCTGGTCCTGCTGCGCGGCCACGAAAACCGGCGCACCAATGGTCAAGGCCAGTGCGGCCACGCCGGCAACAACTGACGTTTTCAATCCTGTCGTCATGAAGCTTCTCCCTCTTGGCCTATTCGCCTGTTGGCCCATTCGCCTCTTGGCCCCATGGCCTTCATGCTTCATATGACGGGATTCTCGTGGCAGCTCCGTGGCCGCGGTGTGACAAAAGAATGGCAGGCGCCAACCGGCCGGGTTGGGCAAACAAAAGACGCGAAAGCTGTGGAACACTTGGCGTTGTGTCACGCGTCCTGGTGGTCGAAGACGAAGCGCATATTCGCGAACTGATCCAGCTCCATCTCGGCCTGGAAGGTCTCGAGATCGAGGCCGTCGCTGATGGACAGGACGCGCTGGTGCGCGCCAATTCCGAGTCCTTCGACCTGATCATCCTCGACCTGATGCTGCCGGGTGTGGACGGCATTGCCATCTGCCGCGCCGTCCGGCGCGAAGGGCCCAACCAGGATGTGCCCATCCTGATGCTGACCGCGCGCCGCGAAGAAAGCGACAAGGTGCTCGGGCTCGAGAGCGGCGCGGACGATTACCTCGCCAAGCCGTTCGGCATCCGCGAACTGGTGGCCCGCGCCCGCGCGCTGCTTCGACGTCCGCGACGTTCGCAGCTGCAGGCCGAAGCCGTGGCGTCCGGCGGCGAGAGGGCGATCGAGATTCACGGCATCCACATCGATCCCGCGCGGCGGCTCGTGCGCGCCAGGGGCGAAGACATCGATCTCACCGCGCAGGAGTTCCGGTTGTTGCTGGTGCTCGCCACGCACCCCGGCATCGTGTTCAGCCGTGAAGCGCTGCTCTCGCGCGTGTGGCCGGATCACACCTTCGTCACCGAGCGCAGCGTGGACTCGCTCGTGAAGCGGCTGCGCCGGCGTATCGAAAAGGACCCCGCCAATCCCGAGATCATCCTGACGGTCTGGGGCAGCGGCTACAAGTGCGCTGATGTCTGAGCAGGGATCAGGGATCGGGGATCAGGGACCAGGGCGGCGTTTCGCCAGGTCCTTGTACTGGCGAATCGGGCTCGGTTTTATTCTCTTCCTGGCCATCACCCTCGGACTCCAGGTTGGACTGTTCATCTGGGTGGCAGGCGAAACCGAAGGCGGCATGCCCGAGCGCATGGGCCGTGACTTCGCGGAGCTCGTCGCGTCTGAATTCGAGTCGGCAATCGCCCGCGATCCGCAGCTCGACTTGCGCAAGTACGCCGAGCAGCGCGTCAAGGAATTGCACCGTCCGGCCGCGATCATTTTCCCCGATGGCACATCGGTTGCCCCGCCTGGCACGGAAGTGCCACCCGGCTTACGGATCCCGGGTCCGTTCCGGCGTCGCGGTCCCGGTGGTCCAGGCTTCGGCGGTCCGCGCCCAGGCGATGCCGGCACAGAAGGCCCTGAAGGCCGAGGGCCGCGCGGTGACGGACCGAGAGGCGGCCGCTTCGATGGCGGTCCACCGCCCGACGAGGGCTCGCCGCGCATGTTTGGCCGGCCGCGGAGGGGGCCGGTGATGGCGCCGATTCGTCACGACGACACCGTCGTCGCGATGGTGTGGATTCCGCCCCTGACCGGGCTCCGCCGCGTTGCGGAGGAGATCGGCATGCCGCTCGCGCTTGGCGGGTTGTTGCTGCTGGTTGCCGGAACCGTGCTCGCAGCGCTGGTGATCTTCCGTCCCGCACAGGCTCGCCTGAGCGCGCTCGAGGATGCGGCACGCAGGTTCGGTGAAGGCGATCTCTCGGCTCGGGCGCCGTCGGTCGGCGGCGACGAGGTCTCCGCGGTCGCGAATGCGTTCAATCGCATGGCGGGTGATCTGGCCGCGCGCCAGGCGCAACTGGTCGAAGCCGATCGCGCCCGCCGGCAGTTGCTCGCCGACGTCTCACACGAGTTGATGACGCCGCTGACCGCCATTCGCGGCTATGCCGAAACGCTGGCGCTGCCGCAGTTCCTGCCGCCTTCCACCGAGGGGCAGCGCGCGGTCAAGGTCATCCAGGAGGAGGGCGAGCGCATCGAGCGGCTGGTGCGCGACCTGCTCGACCTCGCGCGGTTCGAGGCCGGCGGCATCTCGCTGTCAAAGGAGCTGGTTGACGTCGACGAAATCTTCGAGCGGGTGTCGGAGCGGCACGCCAGGGCCGCCGAGGAAAAGGGCGTGACCATCGTCGTCGAACCCCACGAAGACATCCGCACCGTCGGCGACCCGATGCGTCTCGAACAGGCGGTGCAGAACCTTGCGGCCAATGCGCTTCGGCATACGCCACAGGGTGGCCGTGTCACGCTCGCCGCGCGCCGCGACAATGGAAAGGTGATGATCACCGTCGCCGATACCGGCTCAGGGATCGCTGCCGAACACCTGCCGCACGTGTTCGATCGTTTCTACAAAGCCGATCAGTCACGCGCGCACGCCGGCGGATCGGGGCTTGGGCTGTCGATCGTCAAGGCAATCGTCGAGCGCCATGGCGGGACCGTCTCGGTCCGCAGCATTCAAGGAGTCGAGACGGTGTTCGAGATCGTTCTTCCCGAATTGTTGCGCAGCAGTATCGAGAACACGCCCTGAAGCAGGTCGGTGTGATCGGCCAGGACTTCGAACAATCCGCCGCGACCGATGCGCAGGACGACGCAGTCGTCGATGGCGGTGACCTTGGCGTCGAAGGCGGACCCGGCCAGCGTTTCGTACATCCCGATCACGTCGCCCGCCGCCGCCGTTCCTGACTGCGTTTCTCCCTCGACCTTCAACGAGCCGGACAACACGATCAGGATCGCGGACTCGGTGCCTTTGGCCAGCGCTTCGGTCCCCGCGTCGATGGTCACTTCCCGCGACACGACGGACAATCGCCACAGTTGCGCGGCAGTTGCGTTGGCCAGCAGCGGGCTCGACTGCAGGAGCAGCGCGCGATCGATCGGGCGCAGGTGCGCCGAGGCCTTCATGTCGAGCGGCAGGCTGCCATGCAGCAGCGTGTGGCCCGTCGACAGGCCGTGCGTGGCGATCAGCATCCGGAAGATGCCTTCTGCCAGCTCCACGTTTTCCGAGAGCAACGCGAGGAACTCGTCCGAGGTCAGCGACAAGGTGATGACGCGATCGCTGGCGGTGATCGACGACACCATGGGCGAGCCTTCCAGCAACTGCTCAAAGCCCAGCACCGCCGGAGCGGCCTGCTCCCATCCATCGGATCCTGTCACGGTGCCTTCGAGGAGGAACTGGATGTTGTTCACGACCTCGCCGCGCTCGTAGACGACGCGGCCTTTCTCGTAGCGCACCTGGCGGCCGAGTCTCGCCAGCCGGAACAGTTCGTCGACGTGCGTGAAGTCGAAGAGCGGGACGCGCCGCAGGCGGTCGGCCAGTTCGACGGTGGGCAGCGGCTCCTGCCAGAGCTGTTTGCGCTTCTCGGCCTGCACGCGGTTGGCGGCGAGCGCCCACGAGGCGGCTTCGAAGACGTGCTGATCGCGGACGTCGCGATGGGCCAGCACGTGCTCCAGATCGTCGGCCAGCGACCACAGGCCTCTCTCTTCGACCAACAGTACCGCGGCCGACGCGATCGACTGATCTTCGTCGTGCAGCAGCTGCGCCACCGTATCTTCGACGTCACGCGCGCGGGTGCGGTAGATCACGTTGCCCTTGCGGATGCGTTCCTCGATCGGCATCTCGTCAACGAGCAGCGTCACGCGCTTGCGCGTATCCCCTTCGAGCAGGTTGTCGAGGTATTCGATGGCGCGCGATCGCACCTTGACGTCCGGATCCTTGAGGGCGTGGCGAACGGCGGAAATGTCCGACGGGTTGTGAATCAGTGACAGCAGCGTGAACGTGCGGTTCATCGCCCGCGTCTGCTTCTCCTTGATCGCCCGGGCCAGCAGGCACTCCGGGTTCAGCCCGCCGGCGACGAACAGGTTGTAGTGCAGCGTCAGCGCGTTGAACGCGCGGGCGGCCTCGGCGTTGATGTGCCGCGTCACGACAGCGGTATCGGTCGTGAACTCGGGCCGATCCCGGCGCAGCTTTTCGAGCGCCATCGTCGCCTTGAATCGCAGGAAGCCGTCGGGGTCGTCGAGCGCGGCCGTCAGCGCCTGGATGGATGCATGGAACGGCAGTTGCGCGAGCGTCGCCGGCACATGGCGGCGGACCCACAGGTCTTCCTCGCGGTCGTTCATGAAGTAGGTGAGCGGTGCGATCACCGCCTCGCCGTATCCCACCAGGACCGATCGCGCGGCGGACTTCAGGCGGCGATTGCGGAGTAGCGACACGAGGGGCGCCACGAACAGGAAGTCGTCGGCTCCCAGCGTGCCGGCGCTTTCGATGGCCGCCCGCGCGACGTCGAGATTGGTGTCGTACATCAGCGGCACGAGCAGGGAGCGGAACGCGGGATTCTTGACGTCGCCCAGCGCGCGCGCCACCTGCAGGCGCAACGAGGCCGCGGGGTCGCGCACGTCGGCCGAGTAACGGCGCAGAGTGTCTTCCGCGATCTTGACGTCGTTCGGCGACTCGCTGGACGCCAGCGCCGCGGCAGCCACGATCGCCAGCACCGGATCGTTGCCGGTGATGAACGGCCGCATCACGTCGGCGGCCGCGCCGCCGCGCAGCACGGCAAGGGCCGACACCGCGGCAATGCGAACGTTGCTGTCGCGATCCTTCAGCGCCCGTTCGACGCCGGGCACCCAGCGCTCCGTCAGCGCCGGCCCCACCGTCTCCGCGATCCTCAAGGCTCTTGCGCGCACCGCTGCGTCGTCGTGCGCCAGCAACAGCGGCGTGACCAGGTGGCGCTTGTCCATCACGTCCAGCAGGTCGATCGAATAGAGCACGCGACGCGGTTCGGGATGCGCCAGTTCGCTCACCAGCGTCTCGACCGTGGCTGGATCCGGGTCCTTCATGCGCAGCGTTGACGGCTCGACGGCCTGCTGCTCGATGCTGCGGCGGAACGATCGCAGGTACTCGCGGCGTGCGGCGATGGCAGTGATGACCCACAGGCCGACCATCGTCAAGCTCGCGTAGCTGAGCTGCTGCCAGTCGAGGCCAAAGCCCCAGTCCTTGATCAGGACGAGGATCATCAGCGCGCCCATGCCCTTGGCAAACCGGTCCATCGTCACGTCGATGAACGGCTTGGCGCGGTACTTCAGTTCTGCCGGCAAGGGCAGGAACAACACTTCTCGAGAAGTCTTGTCGACCGTGTAGCGCAGGGAGGTATCGAGGATGCGCGCGAGGCCAGGTGCCCAGAGCGCGCGGTTGAACAGCATGATCACCGCGGTGGTGCCCAGGCTCATTGGCAGGATCAGCAGCGCGAAACCGATGCCGAGCACCCGGTGGATGCGGCTCGTCAGGCCGACCTGGATGACGAATCCGATCAACGACAGGTAGACCGTCACCTGCGCGAGGAAGGCGGCAATCGCGTCGGAGTTGTTGGCGCCCTTCGCTTCTGCCGCGGCCATGTTCAGTTGCTGCTCGATGATCGCCGCGCCGATCGCCGCAAAGGCGATTACCATCGCGATGACCTGCAGGTGGCGCGATGACTTGAGCAGCGCGATCGCCTCACGGCCGCTGGTGCCTTCTTCTTCGCCGGTGTGCGTTGCGTCGCTGGTGCCCGCCGAGGCTTCCCGGCGCATCACCCACAGGACGATGACCAGGCACCCCGCCATGATCGCCGCGCTGATCAGCAGCATGTTCTTCGCGCCGACGTTCTCGACGAGGAACACGGTCAGGCCCGCGCCGGTGGCGCCGCCGAGGCTCGACCCGCCGCCGATGAATCCGAAGATGCGTTTTGCCTGCCGCGGATCGTAGATGTCGTTGGCCAGCGTCCAGAACTGGCTGATCAGCAGCACCGCGAGGATGAGCCCAACAATGTAGAAGGCAACCGCGATCCAGTCCTGGCCGATCGTCGTGAACAGCAGCCAGAACACGACGAGCAGGGCGGCCATCGCGGCCTGCGTCACCGGGATCGTCTGCCGGCGCGGCACCGCGCGCATCAGCCACGTGTAGCCCTGCATCATGAAACCGATCAGGATGCCGGCTCCGAACTGCACGTAGGGAAGGTTGTCCGCGCCAAGGCTGGCGATGAACTCCGATCGCGTGATCGGTTTGATGATGTTGTAGCTCGTCATCGCGAGGAACGAGTACAGGAACATCAGCATTGCCGTCGTCGCTTCGCCGTTGCGTAGCTGAACGATCGGGCTGAGGAGTCTTGCCAGCAATGACGGGCGTTCGGGCATGGCTGAGGTGTGAGAATCTTATCCTGTGTTGAACGTCGCCGAACGCGTACTTGGGCTGACTGGAAAAGAGCTGCGGCGGGCGTTCCCGATCTTCGCGTACCTGTTTCTGACCATGGCCTCGAGCGTCGCCAGCAAGGCGGCGCGCGACGCGTTGTTCCTCGATCGCTTCCGCGCGATCGACCTGCCCTACGTCGACATCGCCATCGCGGTCCTGGTCGGGCTGGCCGCGACCCTCTACATCTGGATCGGCCATCGCACGAATCTTCGCAACCTCCAGGTCGGCAGCCTGATCTTCTTTGCGCTCAACGCGCTGTTCTTCTGGTTATGGGCCGCCTTCGCGTCTTACGAGTCCAGCGCGCTGTTCATCGTCATCTACGTGTGGGTCGGCGTGTTCTCGGTGCTCGCGCCATCGCAAGTGTGGACGCTGGCGAACTACGTCCTGACGACGCGCGAGGCGAAGCGATCGTTTGGGTTCATCGGCAGCGGCGCGATTCTCGGCTGGATTGTCGGCGGACTGGCCACGCGCGAGGGC
>DATMJU010000184.1:0-7081 GCA_035553795.1 Vicinamibacterales bacterium | reverse complement strand
GAGATGGCGAGTGTTGCAAGAGCGATCCGTCGAGTCATTTGATTCCCGTTCCTTGTTTTCCTATTGGCCTATTGGCCCATTGGCCTATTGGCCTATTGGCCTTCTCACGGCTTCGCGTTGGTGACTTCGTCGTAGGCAATTCCGAGCACGAACGCGAGCGTGAGGCGCGCATTCGGCGAGACGTTGTCCTCGAAACCCTTGAGGACGGGCAGCTTCTGCACTTCCTCCTTCGACTGGCCCGCCTTCACGCCGGCGCGCGCGTGTTCGAGCACCGCGGTCAGGTAGTTGCGGAAGTGCGTCACCTCGGCGCGGCCGTTGCGCACGTTGTTGTCCTTGGCGTGGCCCGCGATGATGACGGTGTCGTTCGACGCGCGCTTGTTGACCGCGTCGAGAATGGTGATCCAGTTGTCGATGCGCGCGCCCTGGGCGCGATCGATGTTCGGGTGCGCGCGGTTGAACAGCAGGTCGCCCATGTGCATGACGTTGGCCTGCTGGAAGTGAATCACCGCGTCACCGCCGGTATGACCCGGACCGTAGTAGCGCGCTTCGATCGTCTCGTTGCCGAACTTCTCGCTCCACACATCCTTGAATGTCGCGGTAGCGTAGGCCTGCTGATCGGCGGTCTTCTCGGTGGTCGCGCGATGCGACTTCAAGCAGTTCTCGTGCGCGACGATCTTGCTCACGCCGTAAGCCTTGTTGCCGCCGGTGTGATCGCCGTGATGGTGCGTATTGAGCAGCATCGCGATGCCCTTGGGGGCGCGCTGCTTCAGGCCGGCGACGCAAATCTCCGCGGTGTTCATGAACTGGCTGTCGACCCCGACGGCGCCGTCGCCATTCACCAGGTAGCCAATGGTGCCGCCCTGGCCGATGAAGATGCCGACGCCGCGTCGGATGTCCTCGAATCGGGTGACCGGCGGCGCGGCCGGTTGCGCCGGCGCTTGCATCGTCGCGCCGTAGCCGTGGGCAGAGGCGGACGCCCACGAGACATTTCGAGACAAAGCGACGGCGGCGAGACCTGCGGTAGAGGAAGATAGGAACTGTCTGCGATTCATGGAGTCCTCCCGAACGCGGAATTCTATCCTCGATTGGCTGCTGGCCGTGTCTGTGGCGCTGGCGGTCCTCGTCGCGCTCGCCGGACTGGACTTCCGCATCGGCGGACTCTCGATCCGCGCGCATGGCCCGCTCCGGGTGCTGGCGACGACCGGCATCCTGGTCGCCATCCGCTTGCGCTTCGGCGTCGAGTCGCTCCCCGCGTGGCTGACGCGCATGGTGCTGCTCACGGCGATCAGCGGCAGCGTGCTCACCTGGTTCCGCTACTTGCTCACCACCGTCGGCGGCGCTGATTCGTTCGGCTACGCGAGCGCCAGCCAGTTGATCGCGCAGGGACGGCTAGTGGACGCGGCGCCGATCGCGGAGTGGCTATCAGCGCCGAACCGCCTGGCCATCGCGTCGCCGCTTGGCTGGGCGCCGTCCCCGGACGGATCAGGCATCGTGCCGGCATATCCCATCGGCGTGTCGATGGTCATGGCGCTGTTCTCGCTCGCGACGGGCTCGAACGGCGTGTTCTTCGTCGCGCCAGTCATGGGCCTCGTGACGCTCTACTGCGTGTGGCGGCTGGCGCGCGAGTGGTACGACCACGAGACGGCGTTGCTGGCCACGGCATTGGTGGCGTGGAACCCGTTGATCATCACGTATGCGAAGCAGCCGATGAGCGACATCGCCGCCACGATGTGGATCGCACTCGCGCTGCTGCTGGCGATGCGCGCGTCAGCACGCTCGGCGTTCTGCTCCGGCCTGGCGGCCGGATTCGCCGTCATCACGAGACCGGCCTTGCTGATCGCCGGCGCATTGATTCCGCTTGCCGCTCACAAAGGTGATAGCCCTCGCCGGCGCGCGATGATGAGCGCGGTCGGATTCGCGATCGGCGTCCTGGCGCAGATGATCATCCAGAACCTGTTGTTCGGATCGCCGTTCTTGACCGGCTACGGCTCCGCCGCGAATCTTTTCTCGACGGACTACTTCGACAACAACCTTGGCATCTTTGGCCGGCACTTGTGGACCGTGCTTGGGCCGTTGCTAATCGCCGGCCTGGTCCTCGGGCTGATTGCGGCGCGACCCGAGCCTCGATTCAACTCATCTGTCCTGCTGGGCGGCGTCGCGCTGCCCTATCTCTTCTACCTGCCGTTCGATCACTGGGAGACGTTGCGCTTCCTGCTCCCGGGCCTGGTGCCGCTCACGATCCTTGCGGCGGACGGCCTGATGAAAATTGCTCGCGTCGCCCGCACGCCTTCGGTGGCCGCCATCGCGGTAACGCTGATCGTCGCGATCACGGCCTGGCAGTCGGAGCGGTTGCTCCGGGAATCAAGCGTCTGGAACGTCAGCGTCCTGGAAGCGCGCTACCCGCTGGCCGGGGAGTGGATCAACGTGAACACTCCTCCAGGGAGCGTGGTGCTCGCCAATCAGCACAGTGGATCGTTGCGGTGGTACGGCAAACGACAGACGCTGCGATGGGACTTCATCGCGCCCGATCAGCTCGTGACGTCCGTCCGCGAGCTGCAGTCACGCGGCGCGGCCGTCTACGTCGCGCTCGAAGGCAATGAGGCCGAGATGTTCGATCAGCGATTCGGCGGCGTGATCGATCAACTGCAGGTCGATTACGTCGGCCGCATCCGCAACGTCAGCTTCCGGCGGCTGAACTACTTGCCGGCGCCGAACAGGTAGTCCAGCGCCAGGTTCGACATCACTTTCACGCCAACCGGCAGCGCTGATTCATCCGCAAAGAACAGCGGCGAGTGGTTTTGCGCGGCCTTGGTGTAGTCCTGGTCCCGCGGCGTGACGCCGAGGAAGATGAACATGCCCGGGGCGGCCTGCTGGAAGTACGAGAAATCCTCAGCGGTACCCGTCAACGACGCCAGCCTCACATTGTCGTCACCGAGCGTGCGCCGCAGCGTCGGCACCATCCGCTCGGTCAACGCCGGATCGTTGCGCGTGACCGGATAGCCCGATTGAATCGCGACCTCCGCGGTCGCACCAGCGGCTTCGGCAATGTTGGTGGCGATGTTGCGAATCCGCGCCTGGATGTCCTTACGCACGTTCTCATCAAACGTCCGGATCGTCCCTTCCAGTTCGACCTGTTCGGGGACGATGTTGGCGCGGTTGCCGCCGGTAAAGCGGCCAACGGTCACCACCGCTGGGGCCTCGGTGATGTTGACGGTGCGGCTGATGATCGTCTGCATCGCCATGACGATCTGCGATCCGACCACGATCGGATCCACACCACCCCATGGCACCGCTCCGTGCGTCTGGCGACCCTTCACGCGGATGACGAAGTTGTCCTGGCTCGCCATCATCGGTCCGGGACGATACGACACGGTGCCGGCCGGAAACGGAAACACGTGGAGCCCGAAGACCGCGTCCACCTTCGGATTCTCGAACGCGCGCTCCTTGATCATCTGCTCGGCGCCGCCAACCTCGCCCGGCGGCAATCCTTCTTCGGCGGGCTGAAAGATCACCTTCACCGTACCCGGCAATCGATCCTTCACGCGTGCCAGCGTCGTCGCCGCGCCCAGCAGGATCGCCATGTGGTTGTCGTGGCCGCAGGCGTGCATCACGCCTACTTCCTGGCCGTTCCATTGCGCCTTCACGGTGGACTTGAATGGCAGGTCGCCCTGTTCCGTCACGGGCAGCGCGTCCATGTCGGCGCGCAACGCCACGACCGGGCCTGGCCGTCCGCCGCGAAGCACGCCGATCACGCCAGTCGTCGCGACGTTGGTCGTAACTTCGTAGCCAAGCTTTCGCAACTCGTCGGCGATCACCTTCGAGGTGCGAACCTCGCGATTGCCGAGTTCAGGGTTCTTGTGGAAGTCACGACGCCAGGCCACGACCTGAGGCGTGATCTCGGCGGATGCGCGGTCCACGTCGGCTGCCAGCGGATTCGCAGACGGCGCCTGGGCGGCAAGCCTTCCATCCGCGCCGATCTGCAGAAGGAGGGCCGCCGCAATCATTCCGGGGATCAGGAGGTTTCGCATAGGCTGGGCCATGACGGCCCTAATCTTATGCGTGTTGGCGCCCATCGCGGCACCGGCCGCGCTACGTCGTCCGTAGCAGGACGCTTGGTTCAGACTTTGAAGCCGTGCGTGCAGGCAGCAGCGTGGCCGCGGCTGCGACGACAACCATGGCGACCGCGGCCGCGCCGAGCACGAGTGGATCAGACGGCGTGGTGTCGTAGAGCAGTGACGTCACCATCCTGCCAAAGCCAATCGCGGCCAGGCACCCCGCCGCCGCGCCAACCGCAGCAAGACCCACCGCTTCGCGCATCACCATCGCCAGCACGCCTGACGGCCGCGCGCCTACGGCAAGCCGAATCGCGATCTCGCGGCGACGCTCGGTAACCAGGTAGGCGAACGTCGCGTACAGCCCGACGGACGCCACCAGTAATGCAAGCACACTGAACAAGGTAAGCAGCGTCGTGCCAACCCGCCACGGCCGCAACTGGCGATCGAGAACCTGAGCGTACGGGCGGATCTCGATGAACGGGAGATCCGCGCGATCCGAAACCACCAGGCTGCGAATGGTGGTGATCAGCTGGTCCGACGGCTGTCGCGGCCGCACCAGCAGCCCGTGCACGCGCGTTGGCTCCTGTTCCAGGAACGGGGGAAAGGGGACTTGCGAGAACGGCACGTAGTACTGCATCAGGCGGTCTTCGTTGTCTTGCGGGAACAACGAGCGCTGTCTCGTGTCGTTGACGACCCCGACCACCTCGCGGCACGCGACAGTGTGGTCAGGCACGGGCGGGCCTGATTCCGGCTGGAACCCCTGCGGGAATCCGACGCGAATGCACTTGCCGATCGCGGTCTCTGACGGCCAGAGCGTCTTCGCCATGGTTTGGTTGACGAGCACCACTGGCGCCCCACTATCGTCGGCCTCGGTCAGGCCGCGGCCTTCGATCACGCGAATCCCCAGAATCGCGAAGAACTCCGGAGTGGCTGCCACAAGAAAGGGCAACTGCCCGCCAACCGACGGTGGCTCTGCGAAACCCGGGACGGCGATTGGCGGCACGTTGAATCCGGTGAAGGGAATCGAATTGATGGTCGTGGCCGATTCGACGTCTGGGAGGGTCCGGATCTTCGCGAGCGCATCGCGGTACAGCTGTTCGTCGACCATGACGCCGGGGCCGGGCTGTGTGTTGACCAGCAGGACGTCAGACATCTCCATTCCGAAGTCCTGCGCGAGCAGGCGATACAGGCTGCCGCCGAACATTCCCGCGCCGGCAAGAAGCATCACCGACAGCGTCATCTGCACGAGCAGTAGCCAGGTCATGGTGGGCGATCGCCGGCCGCTGCCGGGTTCTGCACCCGCAAGCCGAGGCGAATCAATCGCGCGGGCTACCTGGCGTGTATTGGCCATCGCGCCAACGAGCGCGGCGATGACGCCGCACACCGCCGCCGCCCACAGCACAGACGCACTGGTCGTCACGCGCGCGATGACGCCCGGGAACAGCACTCGCCTGACGGCGTCATCAAGCCATGAGGCCAGAGCCAATGACGCGGCCGTTGCGCACACCGCGAGCAGGACGGCCGCAAGCGCGCCCTCCCGCATCAGACGCGACCGTGATGCGCCGAGCGCGGCACGAATCGCGATGTCATGCCGCAGGCGCGCGCCTCGGACGACGAGCAGCGTGGCGGCGTTCGCCAACGCGATCGCGAAGACAGCCATCGACACGGCGGCAAGCCACCACGCAATGCGCCTGTCTGTTGACGCGATATCGGTACCGGTGATCGACCGGAGGACAATGTCGCGGCCAAGCGCCACGCCGGCCTGTGAAGCCGCAGCCACCGCGCTTTCGTTGGCGCCGAGCCGGACCACGACCGACGTCAGGTTGCGTCGATCATCGTGATCCCAACCCGGTTCGTTCCTCATCGCGCCGTCGAACGTGACCCAGATGTCAGTGGCCACCGCTGAATGGCCGCTGAAACCTCGCGGCATGACGCCGGCGATCGAGTACTCAAGGCCGCCAACGCTGACGCGGCGATCCAGCACATTCAGGTCCCCGAGCAACCGCGATTGCCAGAAGGCGTGACTGATCACCGCGGGTGGCGCTGCCGTGATCACGGCGTCACCATCCGCATGAATGCCAGGTCCGAGAAGTGGCGTGACGCCGAGCAGATCGAAATAGCCGCCGGAGACGATCATTGATCGCACCTGCAGCTGTTCGCCGTTGATGACCACGCTGGATTCGCTGCGGGAGAACGCCGCTGCACCCGTGAGGGCCGGCACCGCATCGCGGATCGTCGTGAACGCCACGTAGGAGGTCGTCGTCATCGGTGTCGACCCTGGCCTGGCCTCTGGCGGCACAAGACCAACCGTAAACAGCCGCTCGGGAGACGTCACATGGCTCGCTGGACTGAGCATGGCGCGGTCGATGAGTCCCAGGATCGCGAGGTTCGCGCCAACTCCGAGCGCAAGCGTCACGATTGCACCGAGCACTGGGATTGGCGTGGATGCCAGCGAACGGGCAGCCGTCAGCACATCGCCACGAAGTTGCACCAGCATGGCGCGGACTCTAGCACTGGGATGGACGGCGGAGGCGGCCACTCGTCCCATGTCACCGATTTGTCATAGAACCGCTCGTTCGCTAACGAAATCCGGGTTCGTGTCGTCAGAGCCTGCAAGACCCGGAGATACCTTGATGACCGACCTGCGACTCGCCCTCCGCCTTTGTTTCCGTCACCCGCTGCTGTCGCTGGCGGCGATCGGCTCCCTCGCACTCGGCATCGGCGCCAACACGGCGATCTTCACGGTGCTGAACGGCAGCGTGCTTCGGCCCCTGGCGTACAGCGAGCCCGATCGGTTGGTGGCGATCTGGGAAACGCGAGCGGACTTCGCGAAACGGCCGGTGGCGCCGGCCAACTTCCTGGACTGGCGAAGCGAGACGCGCGCCTTCAGTGGATTGGCGGCAGTCGACGACTTCAGCGCCACGCTCACCGGCGGGAATGAAGCACAGCGCATCCGCGCGGCATCGGCGTCCGCGAACTTCTTCGAGGTGCTCGGGGTGGAGGCGCAGATCGGCCGGGTCATGACC
>DATMJU010000183.1:0-6280 GCA_035553795.1 Vicinamibacterales bacterium | reverse complement strand
CGGGAGAACCTCGAGTTCTTCGGACATCTCTACGGCGTCCCCGATGCGCGCGCGACCGCGCTTCGCGCGCTGGAACGCGCCAACCTCGCCGACCGCGCCGACGACTTCGTTTCGGGATTTTCGCGCGGCATGCGCCAGCGCGTGGCGCTCGAGCGCGCGTTGCTGCACGATCCCAGGCTGATTCTTCTCGACGAACCGTTCACCGGTCTCGATCAGTCATCGACCGCCGCGCTCGTCTCCAGGCTCCAGGAGCGGCAGCGCGCAGGCTGCCTGATCGTCCTCGCGACGCACGATCTCGACGTCGCTGATGGCGTGCTCAGCCGCGCCATCTATCTCAAAGATGGCCGCATCGTCGGCGCCGACACGGATACGCGTGGCTTGATCGATCGGTATCGCAGGGTGATCCAGTCATGAGCGGCTTCGCGCGCGTCGCGTGGCAGGTCATGCGCAAGGACATGACGGTCGAGGTGCGCAGTCTCGAGATCGTGTCGACGACGCTGTTTTTCGCGGTGACGGTCGTGCTGATGTTCTCGTTCGGCCTGGTCGTGGACGGCCGGCCAGCCGACAACGTGGCCCCGGCGATCCTGTGGGTCGCCATCGCGTTTTCAGGCACGCTGGCCCTCGGCCGCACCTTCGAACGCGAGCGGCAGAACGACACGCTGCGCGCCCTGATGCTCGCGCCGGCGGACCGCCCCGCGCTCTACGTCGGCAAGCTCGCAGGCATCCTCCTGCTGCTGGGACTGGTGGAGATCATCCTGGTTCCGCTGGTAGGGCTGTTGTTCAACGCTCCGGTGTTCGCGCAGGCGCTGCCGCTGGCATTGCTGCTCGGCGCGGGAACGATTGGTTTCTGCGCGGTGGGGACGCTGTTCGCGGCGATGCTGGTGCGCGCGCGCAGCCGCGACGTGCTGTTGCCGATCATGTTGTATCCCATGACCGTTCCGGTAATGATTGCTGGAGTTCGTGGCACGGCCGCGCTGTTTCAGACCACGCCGGATCCCGCGGTGGCCCAGTTCTGGTTGTCGCTGCTGGTCGCGTTCGACGTGGTGTTCGTCGTCCTGGCGTTATGGACGTTCGAGCCGGTGATGACGGACTGAAGGAATTTCAGGTTGCGGATTTCGGATTGCGGATTGCGGACGGGAACAGCACGATGACGCGATCGATGACAGTGATGATGGGCCTCGCCGCCGGCATGTTTGCCGTGGCGCCGTTCATGATCGACGCTGCGCCGTACGAAGCCACGATGGGCCTCGTCTACAAGATCTACTTCTTCCACATGCCGTCGGCATGGATGTTTCTGACGGCGGCGGTGACGGCCGGCGTTGCCAGCTTCCGTCTGCTGTTCCTCAAGCGTCCGCGCGCGGATCACTGGGTGATCGCCGCCGCGGAGCTGGCCGTGCTGTTCGGCGCCTTCACGCTGGTGACCGGTCCGCTCTGGGCTCGCAAAGCGTGGGGCGTGTGGTGGGTGTGGGACGCGCGGCTCACCTCCAGCCTGATGCTGTTCCTGATCTTCGTCGCCTACTCGCTGCTGCGGAAGTACGGCGGCCCAGGCTCCGACAAGCTTGGCGCGGGGCTGGCGTTGTTCGGCATGGCCAACGTGCCGTTCATCTATGTCTCAGTGAATTACTGGCGCACGTTCCATCCGCCCACGTCGGTCGTGCCGACCCTGCCGGTGGAAATGGGCATTCCGTTGTGGTTCTGCGTGGTGGCGTTCACGCTGCTGTTCGTGATCCTGCTTCGCCTGCGCGCGCGACTCGAACATCAACGCGAGCGGCTCGAAGCCCTCTATCTTGCCGAGGACGATATCTAATGCGCATGAGGCTTGCTGTTCTACTGGTGGTGCTGTTGATAGCGCCTATCGCCTTGCCCTCCGTAGCCTTGGCGAAGGAGGGGCAGAGTCAGCCGCCTCCAGATTTCGTGCCGGTGGAGAACGCCCCGGCGGGGGAGCAGATTCCGGCGATGCCGCTGCTCGGCCTCGCTTACGGGTTCATCTGGGTCGGCATGTTCGGCTACGTCTGGTCGATCGCTCGGCGTCTGCAGAAGGTGGAAGCCGAGCTTACCGAGCTTGAATCACGGAAGTCGTAAATGGAAATTGGCATTCCCACCGCGTCGCATTTCATCTTTATTCCAGCGGTGCTCCTGATCGGCGTCGTGATTGGATGGGTGCTCGGCTCGCGCGCTGCGCAGGACGCCATGGCGAGCGAACTGCGAAAAAGGGAAGCGCGAAAGAAATCAGCGACCTAGCGCGAGTCGCTGCGCGAGGACATCCGGCAGTCCTTCCTCGAGAATGCGCGCCTGCGCTTTCGCAATCGGATACTCCACTCGATAGATCGTCATCTCCATCGCCGTCGTGTCCACGATGCCGAAGCCGGCGCGTGGATCGCCGTCTCGCGGCTGACCGACCGATCCGGGATTCACGAGGTAGCGGGTCGACGTGTCCAGCTTGATCGTCAGCGGCCGCTGGTCGTCCGGTGTGGCGAGGCCAAACTGATCGCGTGACAGGAAGTGGCCGACTTGCACGTGCGTGTGACCGAACAGGCACAGCGGCCGCCGCGCCGCGTGCATGGCGCGTAGCGCGTCGAGATCGTCGAACACGTAGGCGTCTTCGTCGAACGGCGTGCCGTGGCAGATCTCGATCAGGTCATCGACGATCATCGGCCCGGCGGGCAGCGCCGCGAGCCATTCGCGATTTTCCTTGGTAAGGGTTTCGTAGGTCCACTTGATGGCGCTGCGCGCCACCGCGTTGAAGCCCTCGGGGCTCTCGACGCCGGAACCGACCTTGTCGTGATTACCGCGAATGAGCGCATCCGGCTTCATCGCGCGCACGCGATCGCAGATGGCATTCGGATCGCCCCCGTAGCCGACCAGGTCGCCGAGCAGCAGCACCTTGTCGTAATTGAGGGGCTTGGCTTCGGCCAGGACGGTCTCGAAGGCTTCGAGATTCGCGTGGATGTCGCTGATGACGAGATAGCGCATGCAGGTCCGGGTCAGCTTCCTTGTGGCTTCATGAGCCACTCCATGATGTGATCGACGTGCTCTTCCACAGAGCCTCGACCTGCGTCCACCCGGAGGTGTGCCTGGCAGTAGGCCGCGAGTCGCTGATTATAGAGCTGTTCCATCCCAACGCGATCGGCCGCCAGCGGCCGGCGGCCGTCCAGGGGTACACGTTTCAGCACAGTTTCGAACGGGGCATCCAGCCACACCACGGCGCCGTCACGCAGCATCAGCTCCCGGTTCGGGGCGTCCGCAAAGGTGCCGCCGCCCGACGCCACCACGACGCCACGTTCGGGCAGCAGGCTGATCAGCGCCTCGCGCTCCCGGGCGCGGAAGTAGGGCTCACCACTGTCCCGAAAAATGGTGGGGATGTCGCGCCGTTCCGCGCGCTCGATCCGGGCGTCGATGTCCTCGACCTTCCAGTCGAGGCGCCTTCCGAGGATGCGGGCGACCGTGGACTTCCCAGCGCCCATGAAACCGACGAGATAGACCTTGTCGGCTTTCACGTGGTGGCTGGCCGGGCGTCCCGGCGGGCGAGGCGATCGAGGTCTTCGAAGAACGACGGGTAGGAAACCGCCACCGCATCAGCGCCTTCGATCAACGTCGGCCCGCTGGCGCCGAGTGCGGCGATCGCAAAGGCCATCGCCAGCCGGTGATCGTGACGCGCGTGGACGGTGCCTCCCGTGAGGCGCGTGCCGGCCCGCACCTGGAAGCCATCGGGCCGTTCATCCGCATCCGCGCCCATGGCCCGCAGGCCCGCGACCAGTTCCGCGATGCGATCGCTTTCCTTGACGCGGAGTTCTCCGGCGCCGGACACGGTCACGCTGCCGCCAAACGTACCCAGCGTGGCCAGCACGGGCAGCTCGTCGATCACCTCGGGCACTTCCTCGGGTGCGATCACGAGGTCGGTCATCGTGCCGTGTCGGATGCGCAGGCGGCCGACCGGCTCGCCGCTCAGCGTCTCTTCCACCGTCGTTTCGATGTCGGCGCCAAAGCGGCGCAGCACATCGAGCAGTCCGGCGCGGCTGGGGTTGAGGCCCACGCCGGTAATGGTGACGTCAGAGCCGGGCATCGCCGCGGCTGCCACCGCCATGAACGCGGCCGAGGAGATGTCGCCGGGCACGCGGAACGCGCCGCCCGTAAGGCGCTGGCCGCCTCGTAATCCAACGAATCGGCCCGAGATTGTGACGTTTGCGCCGAACGCCGTCAGCGCCCGTTCCGTATGATCACGAGTAGATGCCGGCTCGAGCACGGTCGTCTCGCCGCTGGCTTGGAGCCCGGCGAGGAGGACGGCGGACTTGACCTGGGCGCTCGGCGTGTCCGGGACGAACTGAATGCCTGTGAGGTCCGCTCCCTGGATGCGAAGTGGCGGCCGGTCGCCCGCTTCAGCGGTCAGCGTGGCGCCCATTTGGGTCAGTGGCCCCATGATGCGCCGCATCGGGCGGCGGGAAAGTGAAGCGTCGCCGATAAGGGTCGATACAAAGGGATGAGCGGCGATCACCCCTCCCAGCATCCGCATGGTGCTGCCGGAGTTGCCGCAATCGAGGTTGCCTGACGCCGGACGCAAGCCGCGGAGGCCACGGCCCTCGATCGTCACGAGTGACGGGTCCCCGGCGCGCGGCGCTGGGGTTCGTGAGACGATAGCTCCAAGGGCACTGAGGCAGTCCAGCGTGGACGCGCAATCGGCGCCCGGGGCGTAGTTGGCAATGGTGGAGCGGCCGTCGGCGATCGCCGACAGCAGTGCATAGCGGTGCGAGATCGATTTATCGCCCGGGACG
Organism: Vicinamibacterales bacterium; assembly: GCA_035553795.1. GTDB lineage: Bacteria > Acidobacteriota > Vicinamibacteria > Vicinamibacterales > UBA2999 > 12-FULL-67-14b. Next base: position 1,511 of record DATMJU010000183.1, on the reverse strand, counting down.
CGCAACGCTCCGGTAACGCAGTGCGCAGGGGAGACGGAAACGCGGTCGGCCACTCGCATAACGTTCAACTATAGCAACGTTAACGAGCTTGACCGGCTTTGAATCGCTATGGTACTTAACCAGCACATGACGCGCGCGGTAGAAGTCGCCCCCCGATGATTCCACCGCACACGGTCCGTCTCGAATTCAACAGCGCCTTTGACATGCTCGACTTCGTGCAGGTGGTCTCCGATCATGTCTGCAAGGAAGCGGGGCTGGACGAGGACCAGTTGCACTGGGTCAGCGTCGCGGTGCGCGAGTCCACCGTCAACGCCATCAAGCACGGCAACAAGAACGATCCCAACAAGCGCGTCATCATCGAGTTCTCCCCCGTGCCTGGCGCCGGGGCCGAGGAGCTCGTGATTCGCATCGAAGACCAGGGCGAAGGCTTTGTTCCCGAGGAAGTGGCGGATCCGCTGGCCCCGGAAAACATCCTCAAGTCGAGCGGCCGCGGCATCTTCCTGATCCGCAATTTCATGGACGAAACGGTGCTCAAGAAAGTACCGGGCGGCATGGAAATCAGGATGGTGAAAAAACTGAAGGCGGCGGAAGCCTAGCCGCCGCGTGTCACAACCCATCAATCCACAATTTCTCTCGACGGCGATCGAGGCCGTGGTCCGTGCCGGCGATCTGCAGATGGCCAAGTTCGGCACCGGCATCCGCGTCGAAAAGAAGGGCGCGATCGATCTCGTGACCGAGGTCGATGTCGAGGTCGAACGGATGTTTCGCGCGCTGGTCGCGGAGCGCTTTCCCGATCACGACGTGCTGGCCGAGGAACTTGGCGGCGGCCAGAAGGGCGCGAGCCACCGCTGGGTCTTCGACCCGCTGGATGGCACCACCAACTTCGCGCACGGCGTGCCGATCTTCTGCGCGTCGCTGGGGCTCGAGATCGATGGCCAGGCGGCGGTGGCCGCGGTCTACGACCCGAATCGCAAGGAGCTATTCACCGCCGAAGCCGGCATCGGCTCATGGCTCAACGGCCATCCGCTCAAGGTGTCGGCCACAGACTCCGTGCTCGAGTCGATGCTCGTGACCGGCTTTCCCTACAACGTGCATCAGAAGGCCGACGAGTACCTCAAGACGTTCAGCGACGTGCTGAAGCAGGCGCGAGCCGTTCGGCGACTGGGATCCGCGGCGATCGATATCTGCTGGGTCGCGGCGGGCCGCATGGACGGCTTCTGGGAAGCCAGCCTCAAGCCCTGGGATACCTGCGCAGCGGCGTTGATCCTCAAAGAGGCGGGCGGGAAGGTCACGGGCATGGACGGCAAGACCTGGGAGCCCGATGCCGGTCACATCCTCGCAACCAACGGCGTGATCCACGAGGAAGTCTTGCGGATATTGGGTGATTGAAGATTCCTTGATTGGCGACTGTTGGGCGATTTGAAATTGCCGATCGCGGATTAATTTCAGATCTTCAATCGTCAATCACCCAACAGTCGTCAATCAAGGAATCGCCCAATCGTCAATTCCGC
>DATMJU010000182.1:0-6808 GCA_035553795.1 Vicinamibacterales bacterium | reverse complement strand
CTTCAGTGTGGCTGCTGCCTCGGCTGATCAATGCATCCGCGGCAGCCGGGAGAAACTCCAAGCGCAGAGGTGCCAGCCATAGCAGAAGTACGAACCCAAGTTGATTCATGGGCGCAACGTCCGTTTTCCTAAGAGAGAGTTGACGAAGTCTACCGGATCTCGAACTTCTTTCATCCACCGATCAATCGGCGGGATCGTAATTTTCGTGATGACAATTCAGCGACACGCTTCTTGCAGCAAAGAGCCGCGAGAGGTTTGTATGAAGCTGATTCAGTCGTGTATGGCTTTTGCGATCGCAGGCGCCCTCGTCGGCGTTCCACCCGTATCAGCGCAGCAGGCGAAGCCGCCGGCTGGACAGGCGCCCGCCAAGAAGAACCCCGAGCCGGTCACCGGTGAGATGGTGTCGCTCAACACCTCGACCAAGACGCTGATCATGAAGACGGCGCCGGAGACCGAGATGAAGTTCAGCTACTCCGACGACACGGTGATTGTCGGCGTCGACAAAGGCATCGAGGGCCTGACCGGGAACCCGGGTGTGTTGTTGACGGTGACGTACGACGAGCACGGCACCGCGAACATCGCGTTGAAGATTGAAGTGAAGCCGAAGCCGTAGCTCAATCGGCGCGCAGGGCGTTGACGGGGCTGATGCGCGTTGCCTTGCGCGCCGGCGCGGCGGCGGCGGCGAGCGCGACCACGGTCAACAGCGCGCTGACCGCCGCAATCGTCAGTGGATCGCGGCCGTTCGATGTCCCGGCGAGGAACGCTGATAGCAAGCGTCCGGTCGTCACGGCACCGGCAATGCCCAGGACGAGGCCCAGCGCGAGTTGCACCATCACTCGGCGGAGGAAGAGGCTGAGCACCTGGCCGGCACGCGCACCGAGCGCCATCCGGACGCCGACTTCGTGCGTGCGTTGCGCCACACTGTGGGCGGTCAGCGCGTACAACCCCACGGCGGCGAGCATCAGGGCAATGCCGGCAATCGTCCCGAACCACGAGCCGAACATGCGCGCGGAGTTCCGGCCCATGGACGCGGCCTCACTCAGGCTTTGCACCGCGAAAACAGGCAGGTGCGGGTCGAGCGCCGACACCTGCGCTCGCGCCGAGGTGACGGCCTGCTCGATGCCCCTCGGATCCATCGCGCGCACCAGCATCGCCATCGATCGCGGTTGACGGACATCCACCGCCAGCGGGACGTAGGCGGCCGGTTCAGTCTCGTCCTTTCTCAGGAACGACGGCAGGGTCGGCGCGACGCCGACCACCGTCAGCCACGGCCCGCTGCGGCCGGCTTGAGTCGTGAATCGAATCCGGCGTCCCAGCGCGTCCTCACCTGGGAAGAACCGGGAGGCGAATCGCGCGTTGACCACCACCCCCTCCTGACCGGGCAGGCCATCGTGCGCCGACAATGCGCGCCCCTGTGTCACCGCAAGTCCAAGCGTGTCGAAGATGCGCGGCCCAACGGTGACGCTGTACGCCTGGGGTAATTCGCCTGAGGTCGCGTCCTCCCCGTCGATCGAAAGGCCGCTCAGTGCGAATCCGATCGGAACGAAGGGCACCTCGCTGACGAGGGCCGCCGACGCGAACTGCGGCGCGGCCGCCAGGCGCTCGTCAAGCGCGTTGAAGAACCGCTGCTGGTCTTCCGCGGTCGGGTACTTCTCGACCGGCAGCACGATCCTCATCGTCATCACGCCCGTCGTATCGGCCAGCAGATCGGTGAAGTACAACGTGGCAAACGAGCGCATCATCACACCGGCGCCTGAGAGCAGCACGAGCGTGATGGCCAGTTGCGCGACGATCAACGCGCTGGTCGTGACGCGCGCACCGCGCGTCGAGCCACCCGATCGGCCGCCGTCTTTCAGCGCGATGTTGACGTCTCTTCCGGAGAGATACCATGCCGGTATCAACCCGATGCCCAGTGTCGTCAACAGGCACACGGTGCCCACGAACATCAGCGCGTAGGCATCGGTAGAAAGATCCACCCAATAGGGCAGCACCATTCCGCCCGGCGCCCCGGCCTCGTAGACACCGAAGGCGCGGGCGATCTCTCTCCCGCCAAGGATGGAAAGCCAATAGCCGATGATGCCGGCCAGCAGCGCGATGCCGGTGCATTCGATCAACAACTGCCGGACCAGGCGCCATCGCGGCGCACCGAGCGACGCCCGTACCGCCATCTCTCGCGAGCGGTGAACGGCGCGCGCCACCAGCAGGCTCGCCACGTTGGCGCACGCCACCAACAACACAAACACGGCCGCGCCGAGCAGCGTTGCGTAGGCGCCGGGCGGCGCTTGATTGACCGTTCCCTCCCTGAGTGCCGTGACCGACAGCGCCAACTGCCGATGGCTGTCCGGGTGGCGGTCGGCCACCCGCGCCGCCACCGTCATCATTTCCGCGCGGGCCTGCTCGATCGAAAGCCCGTCCTTCAGGCGCCCGAACACACCCAGGCTTCGCCGATCTCGCGGCGCCTTTGCCATCTGCTCGAGGCCGAGCGGCACCCATGCCTGCGCCAGTGCTGGAAATGCAAAGCGCGGAGGCATGACGCCGATGATGGTCGATGGCTGGCCGTTGATGCGAACAGCGCGGCCGACCACCGGAGCGCCGCCGTAACGGCCCTGCCAAGTCTCGTAGCCGATCAGCAGGACGCCCGGCGCTCCTGGCTGAGCATCGGCAGCGGCGAAATCGCGGCCGATCATCGGCGCCACGCGCAGCAGCCCGCCGGAGTTGACGGTCAGGAACGCCCCTCGCAGCCGTTCCGCCGCCAACGCGTCGTCGCTCAGATTCAGCGTCGTGCCCGCCCACGCAGCAAGGCCCTCGAACGCCGTGGCATCCGCCTGCCAGTCCAGGAAATCCGGAGGAGCAACCGAGCCGATGCCCCTCGAGTCACGGAGGTTCACCGACACCAGCCGCTCGGGAGCCGGGAACGGGAGCTCCTTGAACATCGCGATGTTGATGAACGCAAACACCGATGAGTTGAGGCCAATGCCGAGACCAAGGGCGAGGACCGCCGCGACGGTGAATCGCCGGTCCTTCACGAGCATGCGAACGCCACACTTCACGTCCTGCCCGATGTCCCTCAACGACGCCGGCACCCAGACGTCGCGCGCTCGATCCCGAGCCAGCAGGTCGTTGCCCATTGAACGCCGGGTCGCGTGCGCGATCTCGGCCTCCGCGACGCCCTTCGCGCGCAGTTCCTCAACCTTCATCTGGCGATGGAACTCGAGCTCGTCGGCAACGTCATCCTGCCGCCGAATCAGAAACGCCAGGCGCCGCAACACGCGCATCATCGCTAGGTGGCCGCCTTCAGGACCTTGTGGATCGCCACGATCATGCGATCGAATTCCGCGACCTCAACAGTCAACCGCTTCTTCCCGGCCGCCGTGAGCGTGTAGAAGCGCGCCTTGCGGTTGTTGTCGGAGGTGCCCCACTCCGCCTTGACCCAGCCATTCAGCAGCAAACGCTGCAAGGCGGGATAGAGTGAACTTTCACCGACCTGCAAGACGTCATCCGAACTGGCGCGAAGGTGTTCGGCAATCCCGTAGCCATGCTTCGCTCCGGAGCGCAGCGCGCGCAGGATCAGCAGGTCGAGCGTGCCGGGCAGGAGGTCAGGGGTCTCGCTTCCCATCGTTTGTCGATGGGAATATTGATCAGGACCCAAACGGGAGTCAACTCCCATCGTTTGTCGATGGAAGACCCCTCGCTCTACGAGGAGGGCAGCCGCAACTCGGCGCGAAGGCCGCCGAGCGGCGACGCGCCAAGCACGATTGAGCCGCCGTACAGCTCGGCCAGGTCGGCGACGATGGCCAGCCCAAGGCCGGAGCCGGGCGACGCTTCGTCCGCTCGCACGCCGCGCCGCAACACGGATTCGCGAAGCGACGGATCGAGCCCCGGCCCGTCATCGTCCACGGTCGTGACGATCGAGCCATTGTCGAAGGTGGAGCGGATCTCCACGCGCCGCTTTGCCCACTTGCAGGCGTTGTCGACGAGGTTACCGAGCATCTCCTCGACGTCTTCACGGCGGCCGCGCACGGAATGTTCCGCTGGGACGTGCACGTCGATGGCCAGGTGCCGGTCAGCGTGAATGGTCAGCATGGTCCGGGCCAGCGCATCGGCGGAGGTCAGCAGCTGGCAGCGCGCGGTTGGATCGGACCCGGATGCGGATGCACGCGCGTGGGCCAGGTGATAGTCGATCTGCCGGCGCATCCGCTCAACCTGCTGTTGAATCGAGGCGGCGAGTTCGGCTTGGCCAGCCGCTCTTGCCTGCTCCGCCTGCTGGTTCAACAACGTGAGCGGCGTCTTGAGGCCGTGCGCCAGGTCGCCGGCCTTGGTCAGCGCGCGACGCACCCGCTGCTCGCGATCCGTCAGCAGCGCATTCAGGTCGGTGACGAGCGGCTGCACTTCGGTCGGGTACTCGCCGTCGATGCGGCTGTCCCGCCCCTCGCGAACGCCCAACAATCGCGTTCGCAACTGATCGAATGAAGCCAGCCCCTGTCTCACCAGGAAGAACCCGACGACGAGACTGACGATGGTCGCGATGAAGGCGGTAAGAAGCTGGCGGATGAAGAAGCGGTGGAAGATGCCCGGCGCCTCGGGGTTGAACAGCATGTAGTGCGTCAGCAACAGGCCGCTGAACAGGAACAGGCCGAGGCTCCACAACAACGCGCCGAGCAGGATGCGGGCGCGCAGGGAAAGCATCAACTTCACGACGGCTCCGCCTCTATCCGGTAGCCCATGCCCCGCACGGTCTCGATCAACGAGCCCCCAACCTTGCGCCGCAATCGCGCGATGAACACTTCCACCGTGTTCGAGTCGCGATCGAATCCCTGCGAGTAGATGTGTTCGGTCAGCTCCGACTGCGACACGATGCGGCCGCGGTGATGCATCAGGTACGACAGCACGCGAAACTCGTGGCTCGTGAGCCTGACGGGGACGCCGTCGACGGTCACGCGGGCACCGCGTGGATCGAGGACGACCGGGCCGCAGCGTAACTCAGGCGTCACCTGTCCGGATGATCGCCGGATCAACGCGCGCAACCGCGCGAGCACTTCTTCAATTTGAAAGGGTTTGCTGACGTAGTCGTCGGCGCCGCCGTCGATGCCCTGAACCTTCTCGTGCCAGCTGCCGCGCGCCGTCAACACCAGCACCGGCATCGATATCCCCGCCTCGCGCCATTGCTTCAGGACCGTGAGGCCATCGATCTTTGGAAGACCCAAGTCGAGGATGACCGCGTCGTAACCTTCCGTACGTCCAAGGAACTCGCCCCGCTCACCATCGGCGGCATGGTCCACGGCATACCCCGCCCCGCTCAGCGCGGCGCTAAGTTGCTCTGCCAGTTGCACTTCGTCCTCGACGACCAGAACCCTCATGTATTCGGCTTTTGGCTTTTAACTTTTAACTTTTAACTTCTAACTCTGAACTGTACCTGAACAACCCCTTCACGACCCGTTCAGCCAGCCCTCGCTACGCTTGCCGTCATGACAGCAGGGTTCAAGACCGTTTTGATGATTGGCGGCGCCGCCCTCCTGGCGGTGGCCGGTTACCTTCACTTCGTTGCGCCGCAGCACATGCGCGCGCTCGGGCAAGCCCTTCATGGAGGCCAGTAGGAAAATGTTGAAATCACTTTCGTTTGCAGTCCTTTTTACCGCGGTGGCCGTCACCGCTTCGGCGCAGGACAAGAAGATCACCACGGCCGATTTTGCCGGCACCTGGAACATCGAGGTGATGAGCCACCAGATTGCGCTCGTCATCGAGCCGGTCGATGCCACCAAGGTCACCGCGACGATGATGATGATGGGGCGCGATACGTTGCTGAAGGGCGAGTTGACCGATCGCACGCTGACGCTGTCTGGCGTGAAGACGGAAACCTCCGGCGCGGCGCAGCACGCACCAGCGCCCGCGAGCGGCGCCCAGCACGTCGGCAATACCCCGCCAAGCCCCAGGCCGATCATCGTCAAGCTGCTCGAAGATGGCACCATCGAAGGCGAGATGATGACGACCGGCGGTCCCGCCAAGTGGATCGGCGAGAAGCTTCGCACCAAGAAGAAGAGCTGATGTTTCTCACCGGCAAGGCACTCTCGCGTCGCACGGTCCTGAAGGGAATGGGAGCGGCTGTCGCGCTCCCGTTTCTCGACGCCATGGCGCCGCTTTCCGCGAAGGCGGCGGCGGCGCCGATCAGGCTGATCTGTCTTGAGCAGGTGCACGGTGCTGCCGGGAGTTCTGCATACGGGCAACAGCACAATCTGTGGTCGCCCGCACTGGCCGGGCGTGATTTCGATCTCTCCCCCACGAGCCTGAAGCCGCTCGAAGCCTTCCGCAAGCACCTCACGATCGTCAGCAATACCGATGTTCCCAGCGCCGATCCCACTGACGCGCGTGAAATCGGCGGCGATCACTTTCGCTCGAGCGCGACGTACCTGACGCAGACCTATCCGAAACGCACCGAGGGGTCGGACGTCGAGTGCGGCATCTCGCTCGATCAGGTGCATGCGCAACGCTTCGGCCAGGACTCGCCGGTGCCGTCGATGCAGTTGTGCATCGAAAGCGTCGATCAGTCAGGGGGTTGCGGTTACGGGTATTCGTGCGTCTACACCGACACCATCAGCTGGGCATCACCCACCAAACCCCTGCCGATGATCCGTGACCCGCGCATCGTCTTCGACCAGATGTTCGGGGTGATGGGCAGCGGATCGGCGGCGGAGCGTCGCGAGCGGCGGCAGGAAGATCTCAGCATCCTCGACTTCGTGCGCGAATCGGCGAACCGGCTCAAGGGCCGCCTTGGCGCCGGCGACCGCGTGCGGCTTTCCGACTATCTCGACAA
>DATMJU010000181.1:0-5389 GCA_035553795.1 Vicinamibacterales bacterium | reverse complement strand
GCACGGTGATCGAGTCAACCTGCGGGCGGATGTTGCGGGGCAGGTACGCGGACGAGAGCGACGTCAACACCGGAGCCGCAGTGGCCGTGCCGTTCAATACAGCGCGCCATTGCAGGTAGCGAGCCTTCGGGCTGGTGATGGGGGAGCCCTCCGCGTTCGCGTACGGCGTGCTCCATTCACTCCAGGCCTCATCCGGCGTGCGCGTATTGCCCGAGCGCGTCGAAATCTGCACTGAGGTCCCCGCGGGCGCGGTCGCGCGCCAGGCCATGACGCCCCACGTAGACACCAGCCGCGCGTCCTTCACGTCGGACTCAAACGTGCCGCGCGTTGCGCGAGCCGAAGACAGCGAGATCAGCATTCCCGGATTCGCGGTGGTGACGAAGGTGCGGTCTCCCGCGCGCGCAATCATCGTTGCCTGCTGCGCAGGCACGCGCGTGACCAGCACTGCGGACACCGGATCGCCACTGAGGCGGAAGATCTTGCCCTTCGCGCCCGTCGCCACCAACACGGAGCCGTCAGCGTCGATCGACACGTCGTACGGCGCATCGTCTCGCGCCGACCACAACTCATCCCACAGACCGTCCGGCTGCACGCGATACACGGCGCCGTTCATGGTCGATCGCCGATCCGCGCCGGACGAAGTCCCGGCCCCCTGCGACGAGGAGCCGGTGTCGACGGCGACGATGGAGGTGATCTCGGTTGAGACGTTGGGAATCGAGGGTGTCACCGAGGGCGGAGCAGTGGAGGCTTCGGGGAGGTTATCGCTGCCACCCTGGGCGCGTCCGCTCTGCGCGGCGGCGTAGATGACACCCTTCGGATCGACGCGAACGGAGTGAATCTCCTGGTAGGTGGTATCGAGGAGCAGGAAGCCCTTGCCGGCAGCGTCGACGCGGAACACTCGACCCGGCGCGCCCGTACCGACCAGTAACTGGCGATTCTGATCAAACGCGAGTGAAACGGCGTGCGTGGCCTTGGACGAGAAGAACCGCTGGCCCTTGCCGTCCGGCGTGATCCTGTAGACGGTGCCCTTGTCGCCAGTGCCGGCGAACACGTTGCCGGCAGAATCGACCAGCAGCGACCAGATGTACTTGTCATCCGGATCGAAGAACGTGGTGGCTTGTCCCTTCGCATCCACGCGGTAGACCTTGCCATCCGGCGACGTGCCCACGTAGAGCCCGCCATTGGGTGCCGGCGCCAGGGCATGCACTTCCATCTCCGCGCTGTCGTAGAACACGGAACCCTTGCCGTCCCGATCGACGCGGATGACTTTTCCGTCGTTGCCGGTGCCGAGGAACCACGAGCCGTCGGCGCCCGGGGCGACCGTCCACACGAACGGCGCGGCGGCATCGTGCACGCGGGTCAGCGCGGGCCCCAGCGTGACGCGGCCATGCTCGTCGATCGAGAGTTGATCGACCTCGCCGCGCAGGAAGTCCGCCTGGGTCGCGGCCTGCCAGAAGCCCGGCGCTGCCGACAGGGAATGCATGGTGAGCAGGGTCGCCACACACACGGCGCCCAGAATGCAGGAGCGAACTTTCGTTCGCCCGATCAGTGATCTCATCAAGGTTGGTCGAGGGAAATGGTGAGCTGACGGGACCCGGTGACCGCGAGATCGAGCGCGATCTCCCATTCGCCGCGAGTCATCGAACGAAGCGACCCCACCGTGCCGCTGTTCCGATCTGCTTCCATGACGGCGAGCACCGAGGGCGGCAGGCCTGCCATCGGTTCGCCGTTGACGACCGCGCCGGAATCCGTCGACGTGAGCCGCACGTAGATGCGGTTGTTCTTGCGGCCGCGATTAAACGTCCGCAGGATCTGCGACGCGCGCTGCAGATCGGCGCCGCGCGTGTCACGGCGATCGTCGGCGGTGGTGCGCGTCGCGTCACCGACCGTCAACTGCAGCGCACCGGTCAGGTTCGCCGGAATCTGGATCGGCACCTGGCGGACGATCTCCTGGCCCATCGAGGAACGGAGCGCCACGTTGACGACGGCGTCCTGGCCGGCGCGCGGGCGCGTCGTGTCGAGCCACACCCGCTCGATGCGGGCCGTGCGGGGACGCTCGCTGGCGTCGATCGTCAGCGCGATGCGTTCCACCTGGACGTCCTCGCCGGCGTTCTTGAGCAACGCGGTGAGCGGGCCGGCCACGTAGGCAGCGGCGCCGCCGGCGGACTGTTCACCGCTGAAGATGTCTTCGAACGACAGATCGCCCTCGGAGCGGATCGACGCGTTGCCGCGAATCGCAAATGACGCCGGGCCAATGCCGCGCTCGTACGACGTCAGCACGTTGGAGACCGCGAGGTAGGCGAGCAGCGGAGTGAACGTGAAGTCGCGCACGACGCCGAACGAGAAGCTGCGCGACGGTCCGCGATCGGAGTTGAGGGTGATCGTCACCGGGATCATCGACGGTCCCGCGCCCATGCGGCCCGCGATCGCCGTGGCGCGATCCTGCTGCACGGTGCCAATCACCTCGCCGAAGCTGGCCAGCTTGCTCGAGGCCATCAGGCTCGGCAACACCACCTGCACCTCGGCGCGCGTCATCGGGAACTGCGTCGGACCCAGGTTGTAAAGCGGATGGCCGAAGGCGTAGACGCGATCACCATCGACGTGGGTGACGGTGCCCGTGGCGCCGAGCTCAAAGTCCCCGGTCAGGAGGCCGACGCCAACCGCATCGCCCGGCCTGAGCGGCCCCGCGGCAGCGGCCGTCGATCCGTTGGGTTGTGATTGGCTGGACATCGGCACGAAGCCGGCCGCCGACAATGCCGGCGTGATCGGGTCGAGGACCGACGCGTCGAATCCCGACGCCATCATCGGCACGGTGATCGGCCGGAGCAACGCACCCATGCGCCCGAGGTCACTGCTGACGCCGGACAGCAACAATGACTGCGACGGATCCTCCACGAAGGATTTGGAGCGGCCAAGGTCGCGCGACCAGATCTCCAGCAGCTCGCGCGGCGTCGGGCGCGCGGCCATCGCAACGGGTTGCGTGGCGCGAACCGCGGCTGGCATCAGCGTAGCGTCGATCATCTCGGCGATCGGCGTGATGCCGGCAATGGGCTCGGTGGAGAACTGGCCCAGTGAATACGAGACGGCGCCGATCAACTTGCCGTCAACGTATACGGGACTGCCGCTCATGCCGGCAATGACGCCGGTCTTGGCTAGCGGTCCACCTTCAAGCCGCGCGAGGATGAGATTGCGCTTCGGCGCGATCACATTCCGCATGACGCCAAGGATGTGCACCTTGAAATCTTCGAGCTTGGTGCCGGAAAACACGGTCCGGCCGATGCCGACCATTCCCGGTCGGACCTGGTCAAGCGGCAGGTAAGTGGTCTGGGCGCCTGGCGATGCTGCCAGCACACCGAGCACCAGCGCGGCGGCGGCAATCGTGCGTAAAGTCATGCAAGTGTTGGTAGATACAGGCTTCCGGCCCATTATACGAGTCAAGTCAGTGTTTGACGTCACGATGAGGGTCTTATAGACTTTCGACGTTCAAATGCACTCGCGAGCCGTTACCAGCTTCCAGATCGCTCACTTTTCCGCCCCGCACGCGGCGTGGTGGTATTGGTGCCCATCTGCAGAGGCTACCCGGTCCGTGTAGGAACACCACACACTCTGACGCTCGACCGAAGCGCCTCTTTACCGAAGAGGCGCTTTTTGTTTTTTGTGGGGTTTTTCGTCGAAACCTGATTGGCCTGATGGCCTGATTGCCTGCTTATGAGACCTGCCAAGCTCTGCGTGACAGTGACAGCCGACACGACGGCCGAACTGCGTACGCGGCGCGACCAGGTGGCGGACGCCGACATGGTCGAGTTGCGGCTCGACACCGTCAGGGATCCCAGCGCGGCTGCCGCGCTCGCGGGCCGCAAGAAGCCGGTCATTGTCACCTGCCGTCCCCAGTCTGAGGGCGGGCACTTCAAAGGCAGCGAAGACGAACGGCGGGCCATCCTGTCCGAGGCGATCTCGCTGGGCGCGGAGTTCGTCGATCTCGAGTTCCGGGGATCCTGCGCGGACCTGATGGAGCAGACCGGCGGGCGGCGCATCGTCCTGTCGCATCACGACTTCAACGGCGTGCCGGCGGATGTCCACGCCCTCTCGCGCGCGATGCTCGCCAGCGGCGCGGAAGTCGTGAAGCTTGCCGTCATGGCGTCGCGATTGGGCGACTGTCTCACGCTGCGCGAGATTGGCCAGGGCACGCGCGTGCCGATGTCACTTATCGCAATGGGCGAGGCGGGACTCGCCTCACGCGTCCTCGCCGGGTGGATGGGGTCATGCTGGACGTACGCCGGCCAGGGCGTGGCGCCCGGCCAGCTCAGTGACCGGGTGATGCACGAGCAGTATCGCTTCCGCCGCATCGGCCCGCGGACGGCGATCTATGGTGTGCTCGGCAAGCCCGTGTCGCACTCGGTTTCACCGGTGATGCACAACGCCGCATTCAAGTCCTCGCACGTGGATGCCGTGTACCTGCCGCTCGCTGCGGCGGACTACGACGATTTCGCGACGTTTGCGGCCGCCGTCGGACTAGCTGGAGCGAGCGTGACCGCTCCCTTCAAAGTCGACGCATTCGAAAGCGCCGACGAATGCGATCCGGTCAGCCGTCGCATCCAGGCCGTGAACACTCTCCGCCGCGACGGCGATCGGTGGCTGGGATGCAACACAGACGTTGCGGGCTTTCTCGCACCGCTGCAGTCCGCGACGCGCCTGAAGGGGCAGCGAGCCGCGATCCTCGGCGCGGGCGGCGCCGCGCGTTCCGTCGCCGTGGCACTGGCGTCCGCCGGCGCTCGCGTGACCATCGCCGCACGGCGCCCCGAGCAGGCGCGATCGGTGGCGGCACTCACCGGAGCCGAGGTGACAGCCTGGCCGCCTGAGCCGGACTCCTGGGATCTGCTGGTCAATACCACGCCAATCGGCACGACGCCGAACCTTGATGCGTCACCGTTGCCGGACGACTACGCGTTCCCGGCGAGCGGGCTCGTGTACGACCTCGTTTACAACCCGCAATACACCCGGCTCCTGGCGCTGGCGGAGCGGGCGCGCTGCCGGACGATTGGCGGGCTCGACATGCTCGTCGCCCAGGCCCAGGCACAGTTCGAATGGTGGACGGGCCAGCGGCCCGCCGCGCGCGTGATGCGCGATGCGGCGATGGCGCAACTGGCCCCGACGGCCGCAGATGGCGCAGTCCGCGCCGAGGAGAAGCAGTGAAGCTCACGTCGTTTGAAGAATTCGTCGACCTGGCCAAGCGGGCCACGTTCGTGCCGGTGTGCAAGGAACTGGTCGCCGATCTGTTGACGCCGGTGTCGGCGTTCTTGAAGGTGGCCGAGCATTCCGACTATGCGTTTCTCCTCGAGAGCGTCGAGGGCGGCGAGCACATGGGGCGGTATTCCTTCCTGGGCAAGGA
>DATMJU010000180.1:0-4113 GCA_035553795.1 Vicinamibacterales bacterium | reverse complement strand
CGACGGTGGCAGATTGTCACGGTCGCATCAGCATGGAGCAACAAAAGCGCCATCGGCTTACCGACGATGTCGGACCGCCCGACAACGACGGCATGCTTCCCGGCCACCGGAATGTCGTAACGGCGCAGCATTTCCAGGATGCCCGCCGGCGTGCACGGGCGCGGACCCGGCGCGTTCTCCATCAAGCGGCCGGCGTTCAAAGGATGGAACCCATCCGCATCCTTGTCGGGATGAACGGCATGCAAAATGCGCCGCGAGTCGATCTGCGCGGGCAGCGGCATCTGTACGAGGATGGCGTCGATGTCCGCACGATCGTTGAGGCTCTCAATGATCGACAACAGCTCTTCGGTCGGGATACTGGCCGGGGGCCTGACCGCTTCGGAGAAGATGCCGAGTTGGTGGCACGCTTCCACCTTCTTGCGCACGTAGATCGATGATGCAGGGTCGTCGCCGGCGAGGACGACGGCCAAGCCTGGAGGCCGGCCCTTCGCTCGCAACGCGTCCACGCGTGCCTTGGCGTCCACGAGAATGGCGTCGCGCGTGGCGGCGCCGTCAAGAATCATTGCGGAGTTGGAAGCCGCCATTAGTCCCCGAAAGCATGATGAGCCTTGCCGGAGCGAAGGCGGAAATGATAAATCAGCGCACCGATCGCCATCATGGCGGCGGTGGTCATCGAAATCACCGGAATGAGCCGGATCCCGTAGGCGACAATCCACAGACCGACGAGGATGTAGAACGCGGGCAAAAGCGGCCAGAGGAAGCTCACCACAGGAAGCTTCTGCCAGCCTTCCCGCCTGCGGAACTTGAACAGCGAAGCTACGGCGAGGACGGTGAAAAGATTCAGCGTGAAGCCGATGAACTGGAGTAACGATGGGAACGGCGTCGCGGTCATCAGAATCGCGAGACCGCCTTGCAGAAGGATGGCAGGTACCGGTGTGTGCCACCGTTCGTCGACGCGGCCCGCGAACGCCAGGAACGCCCCGTTCTTCGCCATCGCGTAATAGACACGCGGCCCGACCGTGACCATAGCGTTGATGCTCGGGATCAGCGAGATCGCCATCAACGCGCTAAACACTCCCGCGACACCCGCGCCGAACAGCTTCGATGACGCCTTGGCGCCGACGGCAAAGACCCCCTTCATCTCAGAAAGCGGCATGGCGTAGAGAAACACCACGTTCACGACGAGATAGAGAACGGCTACCAAAGCCGTGCCGATCGACAGAGCCGCTGGTAGCGTCCGCGCCGGTTGACGCAACTCCTCCGCGACGTAGGTGGCGGCGTTCCAGCCGGAGTAACTCAGATAGATGAAGCAGAGGCTGATCGCGAACTGCGCGAACAGCGGGGTGGAGGACTCACGCTGGATCGGCTTTGTAAAGTTGGACCAATTGCCGTCGCCGGCGGCGAACGCGAGCAGTACAAACGCGACCAGCACGACGATCTTGACGATCGTCATGACGTTCTGGAATCGCGCGGCGCGGAGAATCCCGGCGATGTTCAAGGCGGTGAGCGCGGCAATCAAGATCGCCGCCAGCACTTGCGCGCCGCCAAGCTGGATGCGGAACCACTCGGGGCCGAACGAGACGAGTGCGTTCTCCGGGCGAAACGCCGGCACGAAGTAACCAGCATAGTTCGATACGGTCAAAGCCGCCGCGGCGATCGGCGCGGAGAAGCCCGCAAACAAAGACGCCCAGCCGCTCATGAAGCCCCAGACCGGGCCGTAGCCCTGCGTGAGGTAAACGTACTCGCCGCCGGAGCTGGGGAAGTTGACGCCGAGTTCGGCATAGCAGAACGCGCCGGCCAAACCGACCAGGGCACCCACGGCCCAGATCAGGAAGAACAGCGCTGGCGTACCAAGGTCTCCGGCCAAAAAGCCGCTGGTCGAGAAGATCCCGCTCCCGACCATGTTGGAGACCACAAGCGCCGTCGCGCTGCCGACTCCGAGTTGCCGGAGCAACGCCGGCGATTGACTCATGGGGCTATTGTATGGGATTCATGCGCACTGCTTGCACGGCGGCCATTGCGCAATAAACTGGACCAGTGACACGTCGCGGCTTTCTCGTCGCGGCCAGCGCGGCTGCCGCGAATCAGCCGCTGACGCTGGCGGTCGACCAGATCTTCAACCTCCGGGCGAACCTCACCGCGTCGAGGCTGAAGGGTCAGGCGAGCCTCTGGGGCGAAGCGTCGAGCGAGTTTGAACGCTGTGGCGTGCGGCTGTCAGGCGATTCACGTATGGGTGAGATTCGCCTTTCGCCGGGCGGACGCCCGATCTTTACGGCACTGAATCAGCGCGCCATCAACGTCTACTTCACCGATCGCATCCCGATGGATTGGGACAGGGCACGCGCCCTGGCCGGTGTCAGCACGCGCTACGACAACGCAAGCCTATGCGTGATCGCGCTGCGCTACGCAAGGGTGAATCGCATCCCGTTTCTCGCCGTCAACACTTGCGTGCATGAGCTGTTGCATGTCATCACCGGAGATATCTTTCGCCGTCAGACCGGCCGGTTCAGCACGGAGACGCGCGAGCTGGCGATCGATGCGATGGCCACTCGGTTGTGGTTCGGCGGGGGCTGCGGTGACGTAACCGAAGCCGCGCGAGCTTACCGTGCACGCTGGCAGCGCGGTTGATGGCCGAGCGCGGACTACACTGATTTCGTGGCGATGGCGGAGGACATGAGGCAAGTATTGGTTTACGGTGACTCGCTCAGTTGGGGAATCATCCCCGGCACGCGCGAGCGTCTCGCGTTTGACGCGCGGTGGCCCGGCATCGTTGAGACGAAACTCAACGACAGCGGTCTGCGCGTTCGTCTGATCGAAGACTGTTTGAACGGGCGGCGCACCGTCTGGGACGATCCGTTCAAGGCCGGGCGCAACGGTCGCGATGGCTTGCAGCAGCGCATCGAGATTTGTTCGCCGCTCGCGCTGGTGATTCTCGCGCTGGGCACGAACGACCTGCAGTTCTGTCATCCCTTCAACGACGGCTGGGCCGCGTCCCAGGGCGTAGCGGCACTGGTGGGCGAGATTCGCAAAGCGCCGATTGAGCCCGGGATGCCGGTACCGCCGATTCTGATCGTCTGTCCGCCGCGCGCTGCGACGCCGGCCGGGATGATCGCGCTGAAGTTTCGAGGTGCGGATGCGCGCTGGACCGGCATGGCGGCAGCGTATGCCGAAGTGGCGGCGACGCTGGGCTGCCATTTCTTCGACGCGAACACGGTGGCCCGCGTCAGCCCGATCGATGGCGTTCATCTCGATGCGGACCAGCATGCGTTGCTGGGCGCTGCACTTGCGGAGCAGGTGAGGCAGATTCTGGGCTAGGACGCAGCGCGAACGCGATCACGGTCTCTGAGACTGGCGGGGCCTCTCGCTCCGGCAACGCGACCACCAGACGCGTAGCCTCGATTTGCTCCGCACTCGCGCCCCCGAAGCACAGCGGGCACGGGTCCGACGTCTGCGCGCCGATCGTGA
Source organism: Vicinamibacterales bacterium (assembly GCA_035553795.1). Lineage (GTDB taxonomy): Bacteria > Acidobacteriota > Vicinamibacteria > Vicinamibacterales > UBA2999 > 12-FULL-67-14b. The sequence continues at coordinate 648 of DATMJU010000180.1, read as the reverse complement.
TGAGCGGACCGTAAAGACGGCAGCAGACCGGACGGGCGTGGTAGAGACGGCACGCGCCGGTCGCAAGATCGAGAACAGGACACGCATGGCCGTCGTGACGCCGAAAGAACCACTCGCGCCACTCGTCGCTGGCGTCCAGAACGCCAGTTGTTGCGTCGCCTGGAAAATCATCGCGCATGATCGACCATGCATCGCGCGCTCGCTTCGAAATGTCCTGGGCAATGTCGCGCGGCGCGAGCATCAGCGCTTGGCGCAGTCGAACGGCATCGGCCTCAGTGATCGCGAACGGCTTGCGGCAACACGCGTCGCAACCGGGCCGGCATGCGATCCAGGTGCCCGCTTTTTGCTTCGCCTCACCGAACGCTCGGTCGGCGATCGTCGCGAGATCCATCGCCTTCCTTACGCGCGGCGCTTCAACGACCCGGCAGCCGCCGTGTCAACGTACCAGTCGACGGCGCGCGCGTGGCGATGAATGATCTGAATCGGCAGACGCTGCGGATCATAAGCGCCCTCATAGACGTCGCGCAACGGCTGCGCTTTGTCCGCGCCCGCCGCCAGTACGAGCGTCGCGCGAGCGGCAAGCAATGCGCGCGGCAACAGCGTCACGCGATGCGCGTTGAGCTTCGGCACCCACACTGCAGCGGCCGT
>DATMJU010000179.1:0-5116 GCA_035553795.1 Vicinamibacterales bacterium | reverse complement strand
GTCGCTTCCATTCCCCGATGAAGCCGAGCGCGACGTCAGAGAGCGGAATCTGACGGAGCCCCGCCTCGGTCTTCGGCGTGCTGAACTTTCCGTCGTAGACGGCCTCACGAACAGTCAGAGTTCGTGTGTCCTCGTCGATGTCACGCCACCGCAAGGCGAATAGCTCGCCGCGGCGTAGCCCCGACAGGATTGCCATGCCCACCATTGCCCGTCCAAGTGGTGACAGCTTGTCCAGCAAACGTGCGGCCTGCTCTGGCGTAAGCGCCCACTTCGGACGTACGGTCTTCAGCGTCGGCAGTTCCACACCCCGCGCAGGATTCTCCTGGATGTGTCCCCATTTCATTGCAGTCCGTAAGACAGCGCTCAGCACATCGATCGTGTGGTCGATGGACTTCGGCGCGTAGCCTTGCTGAATAAGATGGGCGACGTACACCTGAATCTTCTGTCGCGTGATCTCCGAAACCGCCATGTCACCGAACCGCGGTAACAGGTGCTTCGAGAGCATGAAGCGTCGATGCTTCTGCGTCGAGTGCTTGTACATCGGTAGCACTGCGGCCTGCCACTCGCTCGCCAGCGTGCGGAACGTGACGAGCGATCGTGCCCGTGCTTTGCCGCTGGATGCCGTCGCTACCTTTTGCGCCAGAATTTCCGCCGCCTGCCGACGCGACATCGGTCCCAATGTTTCGTAACGCAGCACTCGCTTCTTCGTGCCGTCGGGAGCGATTTCGATCTCCCGCCAGCGCATTACCCACCCCTTTCCTTTCTCGAGAAGACACCCGCTTCCGTATTGTCGTTTTCGTCGAGCCATTCGAGAGCGTTCCTTTCCTCTCGTTGGCTCTTCGCGGTTTAGCCCTGCTCCGATTGTAGCTGGTGCCGGGAAAGAGATCACGCGACTCGGCATTTCTTCTCCAGAAATTCGCGCACTGCGCGCGCATCGAAACGCACGTACTTCCCGATTTTGATGTGAGGTAGCCGCTCGGAGCGTGGGATGCCGCGTGAGCGCGTGTGCTCATAGACCCAGCTACGGCTCACCTTGAGGACCATTGCTACTTCATCGACGGTCAACAGTTCGTGAAGGTCCGCGTCGCCGGTCACGGCAGTCCGAGCGACGACGATTGAGTCACTTGGTGCCATAGGATCTCCATTTCGTGGGCTCGTCGAGTCTCGCGGCTTCCTCGTCCTTGCCACTGACGGCCTCATCTCGGGCCTTGGCTTGGGCCCTGCGATAAATCCGTTCAGCGACGGACTCGGGGACTCGCAGGACGCGGTATCGCCTGCGACCGGGTTTCTGCCTCACCCATTCCGTGACGCCCGGCTCGTGTTGAACAATTTGCCGGACGAATTCCGCCGACAAGTTCCACATGGCCGCGAGTTCGCCGACCGTGTAGTGAGACTCAGCGAAGGGCCCGGCAACTTCGGGTGAATCGAAGTCCATGGCGCTCGCCTTTACGACGCAGACATCCGGCGCGCGGCGGACTTGGTCGGTCGCTGCAGCCGTCGCCAGAGCCATTCCTGAAGGGTGTTGAAGCCGATCAAGACCGGATCGGCGGGCGTGAGTCGATGCGATTGCGCTCGACAACTTGCTCGCTGCCATGCAAGTTCGGCGGTGTCGATCAAGATCAGCCGCGCCGCAGCCTTCGCGCGACTCGCATGCAGCGGCGCCGTATCCGATGAGAACGCTAGCACATTGATCAGCGTCCCTTCGTAGAGTGTGAGCGTCGATGGCGCATCAAACGCTGGCGGCGCGGTAGTGATGAACGCGTGATAAAGGCGGGTCTGCCGGCCGATAGTTACTTGAATGCTGGGGACATTGGCGGTATCCGACATACGAACCCCATGAACGTGAACGGGTCCGATGCCGGGCGAATCTGCCGGGACATCGCGTAAATGCCCAATCTGGCTCGACGAGTCGACGTCAAGGCCAAAGCCTGACGATGTCAGGTCGAAGCGAAGCGAAGAGCCTTGACGACGATGAGACGAGCCAGACAATCCACAGAGCGATGGCCCGCGTCGTCATCCAAGAAGATCCGTGCGGGCACTTGGCCCGCACGGATAGCCAGGATCAATTGACCGTGGCGAGTAGACCGCCGGCAGCGCGATCGAGTGCGAATCGACCGTCCTGCCATGGCGTTTGCTGACTAAGCCGCGTCAAACCTTGGACGAAGCCCCAGATCGATCTGGGATTCCCCTCGTGCTGTTCGGCGAGGTCGTACGCCTGGGAGGCAGACTTCGACGACAGTTCGAGCTTTCGGACGGCCGTCTCGACAACCTCTTCGCGAGTCTTGCCAAGCTCCGTCGTCGTTGCCCGATTCACCATGGTCCGATCCGCAGACGTGTCAGCGTCAAGCGCTGCGCGCGCGCGAACGAGAGAGTTCGCCCATGCCTCCTGAATCGACGCACCGACGTGACGACGGCGGAAGCCGGCAACGTGTTGAAACCCCCAGATGATGTGGTTTCCGCAGACGACGCGGAAGAGGAACACATCGAGGGACAACGCCGCGGCTCCAACGTCGCTGTTCCGGAGGATGAATCCTCGGAACAGACCTGACTGCGACGAATCCGTCGGATCCTGCAGGTCACGGTTGCCGTCGACCAGTAACAGAAACATGTCTCGATCTCCAAGATATGCACCCGAAGGCACTCGTTCGGCGCCGAATGCGCCATCCTTGTATCCGAGCGGTAACTGCCACGCGGGGTGCGAGGCCATCAGGTCTAGCACTCGCGCAGCCAGCTCGTCGTGGTGGACGCGCGCATAACGCGGTGACGTCACCGCACGCACCGTCCACGGCGCGATCGTGTCGGCATACAGCTGGTGCTGCATTCGCGGCTGTCGCTGGAGTCCGTGGTTGATCGCCAGTGAGGCGATTCCCGCCGGAAGCGTCCTGAGGTATTTGGGAGGAGCGCCGGCGATTGTCGCGAGCTGCTCAAAGCTCCAGTGCGTCAGTGCGGACAGCCCGTTCTTGCCCCGTAGAGCAAGCCGTTCGTCGGACGTCGCGTCGAGAAACAGATCCTGCGTCGTAACACGATGCTCTTCAGCTGAGACGCGGCGCATGCGCGCGGCGTCGTGAAGAGCCTGAACGGATTGATACCGTTCGTCGGGTGGCCTGGTCGCCCACTGCTTATGGGCCGTGAGCGCATTGACAGTCGAAACACCGATAGCGTGCATGGTCTCCTCCTTTTGTGGCCGTATGGCGACAACGGTGGGTGCTCAACATCTGGCGATGCTGAGGAGTGGCCGGAATTGGCCACGAAAAGAGCGAGACCTAAACTTTTCTATTGAATCGAACCACCTCCCGGAGCGGCGTACTCGCGGCGCAGGCTGAACGGGCCTACTCGGCGAGTGACGAGCACACCAAACATGATGAGCGGCGAAGCGGCCGGATAACGTCGCGATGTCAGTCGATGCTCACGCACCCTCACATCTGCGTCTGGGAATATTGCCTGCAGTCGAGAGACCAGCTCCCACTGCTCCGCGGTTGCGGATGGTGCATCGACAGAAGCGACATGAAGATCCGAAGGCGCCACAACCAGCGCGGGCTCTCCGATAGCGGTCCGCAAGTACCGCTCGAGTTGAGGGGCGCCGTCTCGTTCATATATCGGGATGTCCGCAACGGCACGGAACGCATTGTCCGTCATCGCTGCAATGACCTCATCGAATGGCAGGACACCAGCGGCGGCCCGGGCTCGCTGGTCAGCCGTTCCGTGATCGGCAACCCACGCCGCCGCAGTCGCCTTTTTTTGCTCGTGTAACGCGACCTGCTCGGCACGCTGATTCCGATTGCGTTGACGCCGCGCATGCAGGTCGTTCCGAAAACGCCGATGCGCTTCAAAAGGAACTTCCTTGGCGATTCCGGTATCAGAAGTGACATCGAACATCACGCGACCGGTCGATGTCTGGATGAAGCAACGCTTCGGCGTTGGCGCAGGGTGCACGATGGCACGGTGCGCAGGGTTGGACAGGAATTCGCGGGCAGCCGTCGCACGGCGCTCGCGGTCGGCCTCACGTCGCTGACCTCGCCATGCTTGCCGCTGTGCAAAGAACAAGCGTTCGAGCTCATGGTTGCGTGCGGCGTCTCGATAGAGGTCGTCAATTGTTGGCGGTGCGTCGTAGATTGGTGGTCCATCATGTCGAAGAACGCGTTCGGATTCCGAAAGCTCGTATCGCGGCTGTAACTTCAAACGCGCGGCGCCGGTGGTATCGACGGCGACCAGATGCAGACGCGCCGACGGCACCTGAATTGAGATCTGCTGCCGCGCACGGCCGTCGCCGCCACTCAAGAGAGAGGCTTTGCGTCCGGCCTCGGACAGACCGTAGCTCGCCACAACCTTCAGGCTCTGGGTCTCCTCAACCGCGCGAAGCTGCGGGCGGGACCGGTCGGCTACGACGTGGGTGGCGGTGTCCATAGTCAATCCTCAGAAACTTGTGCCGCCCGTTCGGGCGTCTTTATCTCCAGGAAACCGTCCGACGGCCAGGCTGTGTGCCTGGCCGCCGGAACCTGTCGAACGCGTTCAGGAAGCCTGCTCGACGCGGCTGTACGCGTCGAGAATGCACTGCCGAATCGCGTCCTGCACGCCTGCATCGCCATTTGCGGGTCGCAGGAGTGAAAAGCTGCGGCGTTCTCCATTGACGGAGTACGTCCGCGCCGGGAACGTCACGTTCCTTCCGCACGTGGTTCGTTCCCATACTGCGAAGCCGAGCAACTTCAAACCGCTGAACGGTCCGCTTCCGGCTTCGAAGATCACCTCCGCATCAGCGAGCTTGCCGTTTGGCGAGCCCTTATCGTTGCGCAGGATCTTCACTGTCATCACTTCACCGTTGCCATTGGACATGATGGACCTCCGTTAAACACTGCGGACCTGGATCGGCAGCGTTGGCTAGGTTCGCGTGAGTCGTTATGACGCACGGAACAAGGTGGGACGCGCGGGCCAATGAGGCGCGTGCGTGAACGAATCTCGTGGCGCTGGAGATCGAGCGCTGAACCGTACCGGGAATCTGAGAGGGCAATTAGTGTGAGTCAGGCCACAGCAGCCTGCGCATAATAGCGCTCTTCGTACTCGGCAGGTGGCACATAGCCGATTGGCTCGAGCAACCGCCGATGATTGAACCAGTCGACCC
>DATMJU010000178.1:0-2063 GCA_035553795.1 Vicinamibacterales bacterium | reverse complement strand
GTGCGCGATAAACGGCGTAAGGATTGCCGGCAGCCCAGGCCCGCTGCGAGACCGAGACGTGGCCGTAGTCGGATTTCTCCAATCCGTATTTCTTCATCTGTCGCGACGTCACCAGCGCATAGACGCCGTTGGGCCCGCCATGCCCGAGCGGCGCCAAATGGTCGCGCGTCGCTGTGTTGAAATTCGTCGCGACCTTCGCGTATCCCGCGAGTCCGGTCGCGTCCCCTCCGACCACGAGGATCACATCTGCCGCGCCGATCTCCACGCCGCGCAGCGCGTGCCCCAGCATGTTCATGGCGGAGGAACCGCCGTTGGTGTCCTGCATCAGCCAGCGCAGCGACAGACCCATGCGCCAGGCGAAGTCCACTGCTGTGTCCGGCGCCAGCGAAAATGACGCAGCAGCCATGCCATTGACGTCCGCCGCGCTCAACCCCGCGTCTCGCAGCGCAGCAACCGCGGCATCGCGCATGAACGTGTGCGCGGTCTGTCCCTCTTTGGGATGCCGCGTGTAGACCGATTGGCCGACGCCGATGATGGCGGCGTTGTTGAACATCGTCATTCTCGTCCGTTGAGAAGCGTCGCGTATTGGTGTTAGCCTTTGCGCGCAAGTCAATCGCCTCGATCCGTCATTTCTTCGAGGGCCGGTGACGGATCTGGAGTGCGTGCATTGCAGCCGATGAAATCCGAAGTCCTCGACGGCATGACAATCGATTGGGACGCCCCGATCGAAATGGACGACGGCGTGGTTCTGCGGGCCGACGTGTTCCGCCCGAACGATGGCGGCACATATCCGGTCATCATGAGCTACGGCCCTTACGCCAAGGGCCTTTCGATGCAGGAGGGCTACAAGAGCCAGTGGATGCGGATCGTCAAAGCTGCACCCGAGGTGCTCGAAGGCTCCAGCAACAAGTATCAGAACTGGGAGCTGTTTGATCCCGAGAAGTGGGTGCCGGACGGCTATATCCTCGTGCGCGTGGATTCACGCGGCGCCGGCCGTTCGCCCGGCCAGCTCGAAGTGTGGTCGCCACGCGAGGCGAAGGACATTTCCAACTGTGTGGATTGGTGCGGCACACAGGCGTGGTCGAGCGGCAAGGTCGCGATCCACGGCATCTCCTACTACTCGATGAACCAGTGGCAGGCCGCGCACCACAGGCCGAAACATCTCGCCGCGTTGTGCATCTGGGAGGGCTCGTCGGACTATTATCGCGAGCTCGCGCGCCACGGCGGCATTCTCTCGGACTTCCTGTCGAGTTGGTATCCGCGGCAGGTCACTGCCGTGCAGCACGGTGTCGGTGACAAGGGTGCGAAGAGCGTCGTCACCGGCGAAACGGTCGCCGGTCCGCCGACCCTGCCGGACGAGCAGCTTCGCAAGAACCGTAACGATTGCGATGGCGACGCGCTGCGCCACCATTTCATCGACGATTACTACAAGCCGCGCCTACCGAAGTTCGACCAGATCGACACGCCCATCTTCTCCGCCGCCAACTGGGGCGGCATGGGTTTGCACACGCGCGGCAACTTTGAAGGCTTCGCGCGAGCAGCTTCAAAACAGAAGTGGCTTGAGGTCCACGGCGATACCCACTTCACGCTGTTCTACGCGAAGTACGGCCAGGACCTTCAGCGCAAGTTCCTCGATCACTTCCTCAAGGGCGAACAGAACGGCTGGGACAAGCAGCCGAAGGTGATGCTCAACATCCGCCATCCGGGCGAGAAGTTCGTTCCGCGCGCGGAGAACGAATGGCCGCTCGCACGCACGCAATGGACCAGGTTCTATCTTCAGCCCGACAAGGGGCTGAGCACCACGGCGCCGTCCACTGCGAGCACCCTCACCTACGAGACCTCCGGCGATGGCCTCACCTTCTCCACGCCGCCGATGACCGAAGACATGGAGATCACCGGGCCGGCCGCTGCCAAGCTGTTCGTCTCGTCGGACACCACCGACGCCGACCTGTTCCTGGTGCTTCGCGTGTTCGATCCGCAGGGCAAGGAGGTCGTGTTCATCGGCTCGAACGATCCGCGCGTGCCGGTCGGCCTCGGCTGGCTGCGCGCCTCGCATCGCAAGC
>DATMJU010000177.1:0-2871 GCA_035553795.1 Vicinamibacterales bacterium | reverse complement strand
ACAATACTCGTTTCATGAAGCACGATCGCGACCTCCCTCTTCGCAGCCAGCATTGGTTTGACAACCCGGACAATCCCGGCATGACAGCGCTTTACCTGGAGCGCTTCCCGAATTACGGCCTGACGCGGGAGGAGTTGCAGTCCGGCCGGCCGATCATCGGCATCGCGCAGACGGGCAGCGATCTGTCGCCCTGCAATCGCATCCACGTGGAGCTCGCCTCTCGGGTTCGCGACGGCATTCGCGACGCGGGCGGCATTCCGTTCGTCTTTCCCGTGCACCCGATTCAGGAGACGTGCAAGCGGCCGACAGCGGCGATTGATCGCAACTTGGCCTATCTCGGCCTCGTCGACATTCTGCACGGCAATCCGTTCGACGGCGTTGTACTGACCACCGGATGCGACAAGACGACACCGGCTTGCATTATGGCGGCGGCGACCGTGAACATTCCGGCCATCGTGTTGTCGGGCGGCCCGATGCTCAACGCCTATTACAAGGGCAAGCTCGCCGGCAGCGGCATGGCGGTCTGGGACGCGCGCCGCATGCTGGCGGCAGGCGAAATCAATCAGGACGAGTTCTTTGAGATCGTCATGGCGTCCGCGCCATCGGCGGGGCACTGCAACACGATGGGCACGGCGACCACGATGAACTCGGTGGCCGAAGCGCTGGGCATGTCGCTGCCGGGCTGCGGCGTCATTCCGGCACCATATCGCGAGCGCGGCCAGATGGCGTATCGCACCGGCAAGCGCATCGTGGAGATGGTGCGTGAGGACTTGCGCCCGTCGAAGATCATGACGCGGGAGGCGTTCGAGAACGCGATTGTGGTCTGCGCGGCGATCGGTGGATCCACCAACGCGCCGCCGCACGTCAACGCGATCGCGCGCCACATGGGCGTCGAGTTGAACGTCAAGGACTGGGAGACCGTCGGACACGAAATCCCGCTTTTGGTCAACTGCCAGCCTGCGGGCGAGTATCTGGCCGAAAGCTATCACCTCGCTGGCGGCGTCCCGGCCGTGATCGGCGAGTTGATGGCGGCAGGCAAGATTCGCACCAACGCCTTGAGCGTCAGCGGCCAGACGTTCGGCGAGGCGTACAAGAACGCTCGTTCCACCGACACGAAGGTCATTCGCACTTACGACAACCCGCTGACGAAAAACGCGGGATTCCTGGTCGTCAGCGGCAATCTGTTCAGTTCGGCCCTGCTGAAGACGTCGGTCATCAACGACGAGTTTCGCAACCGCTATCTGCGGACGCCCGGCGATGAGAACGCATTTACCGCGCGCGCCATCGTATTCGAAGGGCCGGAAGATTATCACGAGCGCATCAACGATCCGTCACTCGTAATCGACGCGCACTGCATCCTGGTCATCCGCGGCACCGGTCCGGTCGGCTATCCGGGCGCGGCCGAGGTCGTCAACATGCAGCCGCCGGACGATCTGATCAAGAAGGGCGTGCTCACACTGCCGACGCTCGGCGATGGGCGGCAGAGCGGCACGTCGGCAGCACCGTCGATTTTGAACGTCTCGCCCGAGGCTGCGATCGGCGGCAATCTCGCGATCCTCAAGACCGGCGACAAGATTCGCGTCGACCTGAATCAGCGCCGCGTCGATGTGTTGATCTCCGATGACGAGATCGTCGAACGCCGCAAGAACCTCAACTTCCCGATTCCGCCCAGCCAGACGCCTTGGCAGGAGTTCTACCGCAACCACGTCTCGCAACTCGAAACGGGCGGGGTGCTGGAGTTCGCGGTGAAGTATCAGGACATCGGGCGGACGATCCCGCGGCATAACCACTAAACCTGACCGGCCAGGCAGTGGAGAAGAAGCGGTTCGCCCAGCGTGTAACGTTTCCGCGGGCCAAGCCACTATCTCCCGTCGTGTCAAGCCATTCGTGTGGCCCTGACATAATGCACGGAGAGAGAACACCATGGCTACGAAATCGAAAGGTCGCAAGCTCCCTGCCGAATGGCGTGGCACGTTCGTCGGAATCGACGTGGTGGCGCGGCCGGTCAGCCTGGCGCTGGAAGTAAAGAGCGGGCGGGCGCGCGGGGCGATCAACATCGCAGGCGAGGGCGGCGAGGTGATCGATGCGACGGTCGAAGGCAGTGTCCGCGGCGGTCGCGTGCAGCTGCGCTTCACCGTGCCGGAGGGTCGCGAGTATGCTGGCGCGAAGGTCACCATCGATGGCCGGCTGGTGTCAATCGGCCCGGAGGACTACGCCGTTGTGGCGACCACATCGGGAGTAAAGCCGCCGCCCAAAGGCAAGTCCGGCAAATCCGCCAAAGCCGCTGAGTCGCCGGCACTGGCAGGCGCGATGACGCTCAGCAGCCGAACCGGCGACCCAGGAGAAGAAGGTGAACCAGGTTGGGTGGAAGAGGGCGGCAGTTAGTTTCGAAGCGGGAATCCGGTTTCTGCTCGCCCGACGGTCAACCGCTGGCTGGTGGACGGACTTTTGCACACCGGCCGGCGAGAGCGACGAGTGGGTGACCGCATACGTCGCCTGGTCGCTGAGCGATTGCGAGGACGCGGCAGCGACGGCACGAGACGCGGCCGAGTTGCTCCTCTATCGCGATCGCGATCCCGGATGGGCTTACAACCGGCGCGTGCCCGCCGATTGCGACTCGACGGCTTGGGTGGTGCGACTGGCACGCGCGCTGGGGATGGGGCGGCGCAAGCCGATCGCGGGCGCGATCGCGTGGTTGCATTCGACGAAGAAGCGGAGCGGCTGGGCGGCGTTTCCTACGGCGCGCCCGATTCGCCGCTTTACGAGTGTCGACCATCGTAGCTTCGGCGGCTGGACAAGTTCTCACGCCTGCGTGACAGCAAACGTTCTCAGCGCGGTTTCGGATCGCGACTCGACAGCTGCGCTTCGCCA
>DATMJU010000176.1:0-15497 GCA_035553795.1 Vicinamibacterales bacterium | reverse complement strand
GTCATGGCCGCGCTGAGCGAGAACGACCAGGTACTGGCGACATTCCTCAAGGGTTTGGAGTTCTACCAGGCGTCGCAACTCGACCGCGCGGCGGCGCAGTTCCAGAACTCGATGCAGATGGCGCCGGCGTTCACGCCCGCGCGTTTGTTCTTCGGTGCCGCGCTGGCTGAAGGCGACAGGCATCGGGAAGCCGCCGGCCTCATTCAAAGCGCGGGGACGGCCCCGCCGAATGCGGCAATCTCGCGAATCGCGGGCGAAGAATGGATCAAGGCCGGCCAACCGGCGCTCGCGATCACGCCGCTGGAGCTTGCCGTGAAGCAACCGGACGCTGATGCCAACACGAAGAAGTTGCTCGGCTTCGCGTATGTGCTCGGCGGTCGGCCTGCAGAAGCCGCGACCGTGCTCGCGCCGTATCTCGACGCGAATCCCACCGACGGCGCCGCCCTACTCGCCGCTCTCTACAGCACGTATCAGCGACATCTTTCGGCCCCGCAACCGGCGACGCTGGCCTCGGACAAGACGAACATGACGAAGTGGGCGAGGGCGTACGCGGGGACGAAGGGACCCATGCAGCCGTTGGTGGCTGCCTGGGTCAGACACGTGCAGGAGCAGAAGTAGGCCTACGAAACGGCCTTGTCGGTTACGTACAGGCCTTTGTCGATGATCGCGAACGCTTCGGCCAGTTCCGCTTCGGTGATACACAGCGGCGGATTGGTGAAGAAGCCGTTCCAACGCACGAAGGTGTAGAGCCCCTCTTCGCGGAAGAACTTGCCGAGCGCCTGCATCTCCGGCGACGAGCCATTGAACGGCGCCAGCGGTTCCATGGTCTTGCGGTCCTTCACGAGCTCGACGATCCCGAACAGGCCGATCGAGCGCACGTCGCCGACGCACGGGTGCTTCGCCTTCAGCTCGTCAAGCATCTGCTTCATGACCACGCCCATCTTCTTCGCGCGCTCGATGAGCTTGTCCTCCTCGTAGACCGCGATCGTCGCGATCGCGGCGGCGCAACCGAGCGGATGGCTGTTGTAGGTCAGGCCCCCGTACAGGACCTTGTCCTTGAAGTGGTCGGCGATCTTGCGACGGACGCCGACGGCGCCCAGCGCGACGTAAGCACTGGTCAGGCCCTTCGCCATCACGAGGATGTCCGGCACGACCTTGAAGTGATCGACGGCGAACCACTCGCCCGTGCGGCCAAAGCCTGACATCACTTCGTCGCAGATCAACAGGATGCCGTGCTTGTCGCACAGCGCGCGGATGCCTTCGAGGTACCCCGGCGGCGGCACGTGAATGCCATTCGTGCCGGTGACCGTCTCCATCAGGAACGCCGCGATAGTCTGCGGTCCCTCGAGCATGATGACTTCTTCGATCTCGGCGAGCGCGTCAGGGCCTGACAACGTTCCTCGCTGCGGTCCCTTGTAGGGATGCGGCGCGTGGATGATGCCGGGCATGCCCGGCTCCATGGCCCAGCGGCGCGGATCGCCGGTCGCGGTCAGGCTGGCGCCGGTGCCGCCGTGATACGAGCGGTAGCGCGCGAGGATCTTGTGGCGGCCGGTGACCAGGCGCGCAATGCGGATGGCATTCTCATTCGCTTCGGCGCCGCCGTTGGTAAAGAAGAAGACGTCGATGTCGCCGGGGCAGATCGACGCCAGCTTCTGGCCAAGCCGCGCGCGCGCCTCGGTCGCCATGAACGGGTTCGCATACGCCAGGGTGGCCGCTTGCTCCTGGATCGCCTTGATGACCCGCGGATCGCCGTGGCCGATGTTGACGCACATCAACTGGCTGTTGAAGTCGATGAAGCGCTTGCCTTCCGGCGTCCAGAAATGAATGCCCTTCGCGCGCGCGACCGGGATCGGGTCGACGTGTGACTGCATCGACCATTCGAAGAGCGAATGCTGTTTCGAGAGCGCGACCATTTCCTGGCCAGACATTCCCGCTGTGGTGGTTGCCATCTCTGTTTGCCTATCTTCCTATTGGCCTATTGGCCTATCGGCCTATCGGCCTATTCCGCCAGCTCCAACACGGCCAGCGCCAGCACCTTCGTGGCGTCGATCATGTCGTCAATGCTGCAGTATTCATCAGGTTGATGCGCCAGTTCCAACATTCCCGGGCCGTACGCGACGCACTGCGGCACGCCGGCGATACGGGCGACGTGCTTGTGATCGTAGGTGCCGGGACTGGCCACGAGGGCCGCCTTGCGGCCAGTGACGCGTCCGATCGCCGCCGTGAGCGCGCCCACCACTGGGGCGTCTTCCGCGGTACGCGTTGGCTCGAAGACCAGGCGATCTTCGATCGAGAACTGCACGTCCGGCATGCGTGACTGCGCCTTCGCGACGAGCTCCGCGATCTCGGCGCGCGTTCGCTCGAGGCCTTCTTCGACCAGGAAGCGGCGATCGAACACTGCGCGGCATCGATCCGCGACGCACGGACTCGGGGTGTCGTCGACCGGCTGCCCCCCGTCGATGCCGTTGATGTTAATCGTCGCGTACCGCGATCCCTCCGGCACCACCGGCATCGTCGTGACGCGATCCCGCAGCGCCGGTCCGAGTTCGTCGCGTACCAGATCCAGGAAATGCGACAGACCCTCGATGGCGTTGACGCCCAGGTACGGCATGCTGCCGTGCGCGATTCGCCCCTGGGCGATCACTTCGAACCAGTAGACGCCACGATGGCCGATGCACACGCGATCGACACCGAACGGCTCGGGAATGATCACGGCCTTGGTGCGCTCGCGCGACAGCAGGCGATTCTCGGCCAGCCACGCGACGCCCGCAAAGCCGCCGCTCTCCTCGTCGACCGTGCCGCTGATCTCGATCGGCAGGCGATGAGCCGCGCCGGCGCGGCGGATCGCTTCCGCCGCGAATACCGCCGCTGCGATCCCCGCTTTCATGTCACACGATCCGCGGCCGTATAACTTTCCGTCGGCGACCTCGCCGCCGAACGGGTCGCGCGTCCAGCCGAGGCCGACCGGCACGACGTCGAAATGGCCGTTGAGGTGAATGGCCGGGCCGGAGCCCGAGCCTTCATGCCGGCCAATCACGTTGACGCGTGGGTGCTCCGGGGTGTGCTCCACTCGCCCGATCGCCGGCAGCAACTGCACATCCGCGCCGTGAGCCCGCAGCTGATCGCCGATCACCGCCGCGCAGGTTTCGTACTCGGCGCCGGGCGGGTTGATGGTCGGAATGCGAATCAGGCGGGCCGCAAAATCAACAATCTCGTCACGCGCACGCTCCACTTCCGCGAGCACGCGGTCGGCCGAAGAAGACACGGACGAATCCTATATGATTTCGTCTGGGCCGCAGAAGACACGTTGCGAAGTTAAGGGCCGCAGAAGGCGCAGAGTACACCGATATGAAAGCCGCACTTGCTTGCGTGAGCATCGTTCTCCTGTCCGGCGTGCTGTTCTCGCAGAACCGGCCGGCGGCAAACACGACGTTGACCGCTGTCGGCGGCATCAAGATCGGCCACCATACACTGGCCGAGCGGTCGACTGGCTGCACCGTGCTCGTGGTCGATGGCGACGGCGCCACGGCCGGCGTGGCGCAGCGTGGCGGCGCGCCCGGCACACGTGAGACGGATGTTCTCGATCCTTCGAACGCGGTCGACAAGGTCAACGCCATCGTCCTCGCAGGCGGCAGCGCGTTCGGTCTTGACGCCGCAACGGGCGCCGTCAAGTGGCTCGAAGAACACAACATGGGCTGGCCGACTGGCGCCGGCAAAGTACCGATCGTTCCCGCCGCAATCCTGTTCGACCTGCCGGTGGGTAACAACCCGAAGATTCGACCGACCGCCGATTGCGGTTATCGCGCCGCCGCGGCCGCGACGAACGCGCCGGTGACTGAAGGCACAATCGGCGCCGGCGCGGGCGCAACCGTCGGCAAGACCGGTGGGCCTGGACGCTCGATGAAGGCGGGGCTCGGCAGCTACAGCGTGACCTTGCCCAACGGGCTCATCGTCGGGGCCATCGTCGCCGTGAACGCGGTAGGCGACATCATCGATCCGGACACCGGCAAGATCGTCGCCGGCGTGCGGAACCCCGACGGCACGTTCGCCGACGCGCGCAGGATCCTCCGCGCCGGCCAGCCGGCCGCAACGCCGAAGCCCGGCGAGAACACGACGATCGGCATCGTCGCGACCAACGCCCGGCTGACGAAGGCACAAGCGCAACGGATGGCAATGATGGCCGACGATGGGTACGCGCGCGCGATCTTTCCGGCACACACGATGGGGGACGGCGACACGGTGTTTGCTCTGGCGACCGGGCAATGGACCGGCGAGGTGAACCTCACGCAGATCGGCGCGCTGGCTGCCGACGTGATGGCCCGCGCCATCGTCCGCGCCGCCACGGAAGCCACCGGCATCCCGAACTACCCCGCGGCACGCGACCTCAAGAAGTAGACGACCCACGACCCACGACACACGACCCAGAACCCAAGACCCAGGACCCATGAAAAATCTCTTCAGTTTGGAAGGCAAGACCGTGGCCGTCATCGGCGCCGGATCAGGAATCGGCCGTTCCGTCGCGCAAGGCGCGGCGCAGCACGGCGCCAACGTGGTCTGCCTTGACGTGAAAGCGGACGCCGCCGCGGAAACCGCCGAGGGGATCACGAGCCTCGGCTGCTCCGCATCTTCAGGCAAGTGCGACATCACCGATCTCACGTCCGTCCGCGACAGGATGGTCGACGCCGCGTCCAAAAACGGCATTCACGGCGTCGTCTGCACTCCCGCCATCAACGTGCGCAAGCCGATCCTGCAGTACACGAGCGAAGAGTTCGCGCGCGTCGTGAACGTCAACCTGCAGGGCAACTTCAATGTGCTGCAGGCCGCCGGGCAGCTCATGACCCAGCAGGGTTTCGGCAGCATCGTGCTGTTCTCGTCGATTCGGTCGATCACCACCGAACACGGACAATCGGTCTACTCCATGACCAAGGCCGGTATTGTGCAACTGGTGAAGACTGCCGCGACCGAGTGGGGCACCAAGGGCGTGCGCGTCAACGCGGTTGGACCCGGCGTGATCGAAACGCCGCTGACCGAGCCGATCAAGCAAAACAAGGACTGGTACAACGCCTACGCGATGAAGAACCCGATGAATCGCTGGGCGCAGTCATCCGAGATGGCGGGACCGACGATCTTCCTGCTGTCAGACGCCGCCAGCTATGTCACCGGGACGATCCTGTTCGCTGACGGCGGCTGGCTGGCGGCTGACGGCCGCTTCACTCCTCCCGGAATGTAACAATGCGGCGCCGGACGTTCCTGCAGCAACTATCGGCGCTCGCCGTCCTTCCACAGGCGCCCGCGATCGTCACATCCGATCGCGCGAGGCCGGTGATTGACGCCGGCGTTGCTGCCGGACCACTCGGCGCGCGCGACGCCATCATCTGGGCGCACGTCGATCGTCCCGGACGCATGGTCGTCGAGTACTCAACGACGCCGTCCTTCATCAAGCCGGTCCGCATCGCCAACGGCCTCAACGCCACGCCGGGCAACGGCCTCACCGGGCGGACGCGGATCAGCAATCTACCTGCGGGCCAGGACATCTTCTATCGCGTCCGGTTTGAAGACGATTCGAACTCCAAGGTGCTGAGTGCTCCGGTGGAAGGGCGCTTCCGTACGGCACCGCAGGAACGCCGGCGCGTCCGAATTGCGTGGTCCGGCGACGTCGTCGGCCAGGGATGGGGCATCGACACCGCTCGCGGCGGCATGCAGTTGTTCCGAACGATGGCGAACGAGAATCCCGATCTCTTCCTGCACGTGGGCGACACCATCTATGCCGACGCTCCGCTCGCCGAGACCGTGACGCTCGATGACGGGACGCTGTGGAAGAACGTGATGACGCCGTCGAAGGCGAAGGTCGCGGAGACGCTCGACGAGTTTCGCGGCAATCACCTCTATAACCGTCTCGACGAACACTACCGGCGCTTCTCTTCAGAGGTGGCGCAAGTCGTGATGTGGGACGATCACGAGGTCCGCAACAACTGGTTCCATAGCGAGATCCTTGACGATCCCCGGTATACGGAGAGGCGTGTCTCGGTGCTCGCCTCCCGTGCCCGGCAGGCTTTCCTCGAGCAGTATCCGGTGACGATGGAGAGGAGCGCCGATGCGGCCATCTATCGCTCGATCCCGATGGGCCCGCTCGTTGATGTATTCGCGCTCGACATGCGCAGCTATCGCTCCGCCAACAATGCCAACATGCAGCCTGTTCGTGGTGCAGACACGAACTTCCTCGGCGATCGGCAACTACGCTGGCTGGCTGACGGGTTAACGGCGTCGAAGGCCACCTGGAAGGTCGTAGCCGCCGACATGCCGATCGGCCTGGTCGTATCCCATACGCCTGGGCTCCATGAAGCGGCGGCGAATGGCGATCCTGGTCCGGCACGCGGACGCGAGTTGGAGATCGCGTGGCTCCTGAAGACGCTCCAGGAACGCCGGGTGAAGAACGTGATCTGGGTGACGGCTGACGTGCACTACTCCGCCGCGCACCACTTCCACCCGGATCGCGCCGCTACCAAACAGTTTGATCCGTTCTGGGAATTCGTCGCCGGCCCTGCGCACGCGGGCACGTTCTCAATGGGCGAGCCAGACCTGACGTTCGGAACCGAAGTCCGATTCAAGGGTGTGCCTCCGGACCTGAAGCCGAACCGTCCGCCGGATGCGGGCCTGCAGTTCTTCGGCGTCGCAGAGATCAATCCCGCCGACGCGTCGATGACGGTCTCGATCGTCAACACCGCAGGCACGCGCCTCTTCGAACAGCGGCTCGAACCCTCACGATGACCAATCCTCCGCAGCTCCTCGGCGTTCCTTACGATGCCAGTTCATCATTCCTGCGAGGCTCGGCTGCCGGCCCGCCGCTGATCCGCGCGGCGCTGCACTCGTCCGCCGGCAACCGCTTCACCGAGAACGGCGCCGACCTGTCGCAACTGGCTGACGCCGGCGATCTCCCGCTGACCGATGACGCAGCCGCCGCGCGCGGAGCGATTCACGCCGGCGTCGAGAAGGTGATCGCCGGCGGCTTCAGGCCGATCGTGCTGGGTGGCGATCACTCGATCACCTATCCGATCATGCGGGCCATCTCGAAGAAGGATCGCGTGACCATCCTCCACATCGACGCGCACGGCGATCTCTACGATGATTTCGAAGGCGACAAGTATTCGCACGCCTGCCCGTTCGCCAGAATCATGGAGGAGGGCTTGTGCAACCGCCTCGTCCAGGTCGGCATCCGGACGTTGACGCCGCATCAACGCGAACAGATCAAGCGGTTCGGCGTGGATACGATCGAGATGCAGCGCTTCGCGGGCGGCGCCCGCCCGGTGATTTCAGGACCGGTGTACGTGTCGATCGATATCGACGGCATCGATCCAGCCTTCGCTCCCGGCGTGTCGCATCGCGAACCCGGCGGCCTGTCAGTGCGCGATGTGCTGGCGATGATTCAGGGACTGGACGGGCCGCTCGTCGGCGCGGATGTCGTCGAGTTCAATCCGTCGCAAGACCTTGGCGGCGTGACCGCTTCGGTCGCCGCCAAGATCACGCGCGAACTCGCCGGCGTGATGTTGCTGCAAGCCTAGAGATACGACAGCCACCAGCTGCGGTTGCGCTCCTTCAGGGCAGCGAACCACCGGCACAACGGATACAGCGCGACCACCAACGCGATCCAGACGGCATACGCCACCCACAGGTCGTAGCCGAAGTCAGGTGGGAACGACTTCGCGGGACCGCCCATCGACGGCACGGGCTGAAACATAAAGTCCAGGGCCGCTGGGCCGTATCTTGCCAGCGACAGCGCCACGATCGCCGCATGCGCGGCGAAGAAGTGCAGCACGAAATAGAACAGCGGCACTCGACCGAACACGATCAGTGGATTGGAGCGCGACAGCCGCCGGTCGCCGAGCCAAGACAGCAGGATCAGCGCCGGTCCCAGCGTCATCAGCAGGAACAACAAGGACGGCGGGTACTTGCTGGTATTCAGGAACGACAGCACCGTCAACGTGGCCGATGACTCCCAGGCCCATCTCGACGGATCGCCGTAGGCGTTGATCACCCTGACCACGAGGAACGCAATGGTGGCGGCGATGCCGGCGCGGAGCAGGAACCGCCGGCGCCTGTCTGCGTCCCACGAGAACACCGGACCAAGGCAGAATCCCAGCGCCATCACCGCGAACCAGGGCACCAGCGTGTACGGGGCAATGAACATCCGTCCGGCAAACGGAAACGCCCCAACCTGGTGCAACAGGATCAGGGCCCCCTGCAGGCGCACGCCATCCGCCAGGTGATGCAGCACGATCACGGCGATCGACAACGCCGCAAGTAACGGGATCGGCAGCCAGATCAACCCGGCGAGGATGATCATGCAGGCGCCAAGCGCCCATAACACCAGCAGAAAGATCGGGTATGTCGAAGCAACGTCGAAGTTGTAGGCCAACTGCATCAGCGTCACTTCAAGGACGATGAGCCAGAGGCCGCGGGTCACGAGGAACCGCGCGAGCTGCCCCTTGGTCCGGCCGTTGCTCAAGTAGAAATAGGCGCCCAGGCCGGCGGCCAGCATGAAGACCGGCGCGCAGAAGTGCGTCACCCACCGCGTGAGAAACAGGACCGGCGTGGTGCTGGCCAGTGCCGTGGGTGATGCCCCGGACATGGCGCCGCGGTGCACGAAGTCGCGGACGTGGTCGAGCGCCATGATGATCATCACCGCGCCGCGCAGCGCGTCCACCGACCCGAGCCGTTCTTTCATGTCCGTCATTATCCCGGCGACAGGCCGAAAACCGCGCGCAGGTTTTCCTGAGGAAATCCTGAATATACTTCTGCGTGCTTAGACCCGAGCTCACTGGCGTCGCCGAATCGCCGATGGTGCAGATTGCCACCATCGCGGAAAGCATGCCGGGGTCGCTCAAGCTTTGTTACGGCGAGTCGGACATGCCGACGCCGCCATTCATCTGCGCAGCCCTGGACGAGGCCGCCCGCGCAGGCCACACCTTCTACACGCACACCGCCGGCTACCGGGAGCTGCGTGAAGCAATCGCCGCCAAGGTGCTCGAACTGCATGGTGTGCGCTACGGCGTTCCCGAGATCATGGCGACCGTTGGCGGGACGATGGCCATCTACGCGGCCATCCGCGCCTGCGTCGGCAGAGGCGACAACGCCGTCATCATCTCCCCCGCCTACGCGATCTTTGCCAATGCCGTGATCATGGCCGGCGGCGAGCCTCGCCGGGCATCGCTGACGCTCAGCGGCAATCGATTCGTGCTCGACCTCGATCGCGTGCGGACGGCGATCGACGCCAACACGCGCATGCTGATCGTCAACAGCCCGTCGAATCCAACGGGGTGGGTGATCAGCGCCGAGGAGCAGCGCGCCCTCGTCGAGATCGCCGAGCGTCACGATCTGGTGATCCTCGCTGATGAAGTGTACGAGCGGTTGATCTACGACAAACCTGAAGGTTTGTCGCCACAGGGTTTGTCGCCACAGGGTTCGTCGTCACAGGGTTTGTCGCTGCGGGTGGCGCCGTCGTTTGCGCGCATCGGGGCGGATCGCGAGCGGCTGATCGTCGTGAACAGCTTCTCGAAAACCTACAACATGACCGGGTGGCGGCTTGGCTGGGCGCAAAGTAGCGAGCGGATCATCAAGACGATGTACAAGGCGGTCGAGTTCATGACGTCGAACCCGGCAGCCATGGTGCAACAGGCGGGAATCACCGCGCTTCGGGACGGCGAGCCCTACATCGCCGAGCTCCGTGAACACTATGCGGCGCGGCGAACGCAGGTGAAGCTCGCGCTCGAAGCATTACCCGGCGTCACGCTGCCGGATCCGCAAGGCTCATTCTTCGCGTTTCCGAAATTCAGCTCCGCCGCGGATAGCGCGGCGTTTACGGCCGAGCTGGTGCGACAGACCGGCGTCGCGCTCGCACCCGGCGTAGGTTTCGGTCCTGATGGTGAAGGCTACATCCGCGTATGCTTCGCATCCACGGAAGCGACGATCGCCGACGCGATGTCGCGTCTCGGTGATTTTGTGAGGATGAAACGCAGCCTGGAGTGAAACAAGCTGTGGCAGAATTCGTCTTACAAGAAAACCCAAATGAAGTGGATGGTCCTCGCAATCCTTGCGGAGATCGGTGTACTGCTGTGCCTGATCTTCGCGTTTGACGGCGCCCTGCATTCGCTGCAGAGCGCGCGCCTCACCTGGGATCACTTTGCTGTCGCCGGCTGTTATGCGATCGCAAGGACGCAATTCAGCCGGCGACGGGCAGGCATTCTCAGTTAGCCATCTTCCGGGCGTACTGCAGTTCGGGACGCTCGGTGCCGGCGTCCTTGCACATCTCGACCAGCTGCTTGAAGTAGGTCTTCGCCTTCGGCATCTGTTTCGCCGCTTCGGCGGCCTTCCCTGCTCCCCAAATCGCCAGGAAACGGTTCGGCTCCTTCTTCATCACGGCTTCGAACTCGACCAGCGCTTCCTTCGGCTGGTTGTTCTCGAGCAGCATGTAACCAAGCAGCTCGCGCGCCGGCGCCAGCGGACCCGGCGTCACGGCGGCCTTGTCGGTCAGGTCTTCCATGTTCGCGGTCTCGCGCATCTGCGCCAGCGCAGCGTCCTTGCGGCCCTGCGCGAACATCACCCACGCGTCGGCGCCGCGGCGCTGAATGTCCACCTGGCTCGCCCAGTATTCGTCCTTCATCTCGATCTCGCGATCGCGCAGGGCGGCCAGCTTCTCGACGTCTTTCGCGGCCTCGATCGGGCGGCCCGCACGCGCAGCCCCAATGGCGCGGGCGAAGTGCGTGATGGCTTCGGTATAGGGAGTATTCGGCGCCGGGCGCGGCTGCAATTCCGCCGCCTCGGCCCACTGCTGACGCTCCATCGCGTAGCGCGCCGGGATGGCCGCAAGCGCGAACGTGTTCGGGCCGGCCCCCGCCGCGCCCTGGTTGCCGCCGGTGGTGCCTGCCGCCACCAGGCGCATCACATGCTCCTGGTTCGCCTTGGCCTGCGCGTCCATGCCCATCTGCAGGAACGCATAGGTCATGTAATCGCGGGCGTGCATCGCCTCACCGAGGCCGTTGGTCTTCTCGGCGATCTCCGCCGACTTTTCATTGCTGGTAACCGAGTCCTTCCAGAAGCCGACGCGCGTGAAGGTGTGCGACGGCATGTGGAGCGCGTGCGGCACGGCAGGGGCAATACCGGCGTAACTGCGCGCCGAGGGCAGCGCCTTCGCGGCGAGGGCCGGCACGTCGTAGGCATGGATGATGTAGTGCGCGACGCCGGGATGCTTCGGCATCTGCTTGGCCATCGGCTCCAGCATTTCAGCGGCCTGCAGGTTGCGCGCGTAGGTCTTGTCGGTCGGCGACGCGGCCTGCGCGACGGCAAGCGCCCACCAGATCCTGGCTTCAATGTCGCCCTTGTTGGCCACTGACAGGCGGCCCATGGCCTTCTCGTAGTCGAGCACGCGCTGGCGCTGCGTGGTGACGTCGCTGCTCGAGAACAGGATGCCGACCGCTTCGAGATACGCCTTTTCGCGCGGCGTCGGCGTGCCGGTGGCGAGGCCCTTGTCGATCGCGGCCTTACCGTTGGCAATCACCTGTGGCGACCGCTGGCCCGCGAATGGGTTGCCCCAATAGGTCAGCGCGACGCCCCAGTGGGACATGGCGCAGTTCGGATCCGCCTTCAACACTTCGTTGAACGCGTCGCGGGATTCCTGGAACCAGAAGGAGTGAAGGAGGGCGACGGCCTCGTTGAACTTCGCTTTCGTCGCCGCGCTGCAGGAGGTTTGAAAATCGACGGTGCCGTAATCTTTCGGCGCCATCCCGGAATGCTGATGCTGTTCAGCCTGCGCCCACGCCGCCACCGGCGCGAGCCAGATACACATACATAGCGCTGCTAACTTCTTCATTCGTCTCTCCTATTGGCCCATTGGCCGATTGGCCACTTGGCCTTCTTCACTTTCCAAACGACAGTCGATCCAAACCGACGCGCCCGTTGCTGATCACCAGCAACGGATCGAGCAATACCCTGATGTTGTCCAGCGGGTTGCCCTCCACCACGAGGAGGTCCGCTTCGAGCCCGGCCTCGATGGCGCCAATGCGCTTCTCGAGCCGGAGCATTTCCGCATTGGTGATCGTCGCGGCCTGCACGGCCTGTAAAGTCGTCAGGCCGGCGCCCACCAGCTCGACCGCTTCACGCGAGACGCGCGCAATGCTGTTGGGCCCGTAACCGGTATCCGATCCTGCCACGATCTTGACGCCGAACTTGGCCGCTTTACCGATTGCGGCCCGCAAGATCGGCCGCATCATTTCGCCTCGCCGCTTCAGGCCCGCATGATCGTAGTCGCCGCCTGTCTCGGTGAGGTCATTCACGATGTCGGCCGTGGGATCGAAGTAGGTGCCCTGCTTCGCCATCATCTGGAGGGTCTCATCGCTGAGATAGGTGCCGTGCTCGATGCTGCGCACACCGGCGCGCACCGCCGCGTCAGCACCTTCCGCTCCGTGCGCGTGCGCCATCACGGGAATATCCTTCGCCCCCGCTTCGACGACCAGGATGCGGAGTTCCTCCTGCGAGTACAGCTGCCGCCGCGGGTCGGTATCAGGCGTGCCGGCACGTTCGGTCGCGTTGGTCTTGATCCAGTCCACCCCTCGCGACAGGTTGGCGCGGACGATGCGGCGGATCGAATCGGCGTTGCCGACTCCGGGCGGCGCCATCAAGTCGCCGAGCTCCGGAAAATCCATGAACATCTCGGCGGCAATACCAGGCCGCACGTGATACCCGGCGGCAACCATTTCCGGACCGGCAACGTGCCCACGCCTGACGAGCTCGCGCAAGCCAACATCGGCGAAATGCGACACGCCGGCGCTGCGCATCGTCGTCACGCCGCTCTCCAACGCGGCTCGCATCTGCGGGAGGGATGCCACGTGCACGTGCGCGTCGATCAAGCCCGGCAGCACGAACCGTCCGCGAAGATCGATGGTGCGCGCCGATGCCGGCGCAGGTTGGCCGATCGATTCAATGCGGCCCGCGCGAAGCACAATCGTGGCGCCACGCTGCACTGCGCCGGTGCGCACGTTCACGACAGAAGCATTGGTGAGGGCGAGAACGTCCGGCTCGGTGTTGGCACGCTGGGCCGGCACGGAGACAACAGCCGCAGTCGCAAGGAGGAACGACAGAACAATACCGCGCATCCGGCCGAGAATATCACTCGTCCCCAGACGATCATTGCCGACTCATTCAGTCGCCATTTGACCGTTCAGCACGCAGTCCTGCCCATTCGAGTGACGTTCCGGCCCGAACGCTGATTGCTGCGCATGGCCGCGCTGGCTGTCCCTAACATACAGAAGAGCAAGTATTTAGCGAAGGAGAGCGCCTCATGCACGCGCCGATCAAGTACGCCGAGAAGGCCCTGTCCATTGCCGCGAATGGCATCTGGCAGGTGTTCTCGCAATTGAACAAGATCAGTCCGAACCCGTCGATGACCCCGCGGTGGTCTGACAAGCCGGTCCTGAAGTCTCACGAAAAAACCAAGCCGCCTCTGGGCTGGCCGCGCCAGACCGATTCGCTGTGTCCGACCTGCGTTCGCGAAGCGCGCCAGGCGATTCTCGACGGCACGCGCCCGCTCGAAACCTTGCTCAACGAGAAGGTCGGCGAGATCAAGGCAACGATCGACGAGGTCGACGGCAAGATCATGATGATGAAGGACTGCCCGATCCACGGGCATTTCGAAGACGTCATGGCGATCGACACCGCGTTCTTCCGGCACCTCGAAGAGGTGTTCCCGGGCCGCGACATCCGCGCGCACAACGACGAGAAGCTGCACAACCACGGCAGCTCGACGATCAAGCATGGCCGCGGCTCCGTGCTCACGGTCGACCTCACCAACCGCTGCAACATGATGTGCGATCCGTGCTTCATGGACGCCAACCAGGTGGGCTTCGTCCACGAGCTCACGTGGGACGACATCAAGACGGTGCTCGACAACGCCATCACCATCAAGCCGCGCCGCCAGATGTCGGTGCAGTTTTCCGGCGGCGAACCGACGCTGTCGCCCTACTTCCTGGACGCGGTCCGCTACGCGAAGAAGATCGGCTACAACTCGGTGCAGGCCGCGACCAACGGCATCGAGTTCGCCAAGAGCTTCGAGTTTGCCAAGGCCGCGGCTGAAGCGGGCCTGCGCTACGCCTACCTGCAGTTCGACGGCATCGGCAACGCCGCCAACTCGCACCGCCGTGTCGGCAACCTGTTCGACGTCAAGCTGCGCGCGATCGAGAACCTCTACAACGCCGGCGTCGACATCGTCCCGGTCATCACGATCGTCAACGGCGTCAACAACGAGCAGGTCGGCCGCGTGATCGAGTTCGCGCTCGACAACCCCAAGAAGATCAACTTCCTGTCGTTCCAGCCGGTGAGCTTCACCGGCCGCGACGAGGAAGTCACGCCCGAGCGGCGGGCCGCGCAGCGCTACACGCTGTCGCACCTGGCGCACGACGTGAAGAACCAGACCGGGCTCGGCGAACCAACGCGCGACTGGTTCCCGATCTCGTTCATGGGCACCTTCACCGACTGGGCTGACCTCGCCAAGGGCCCCGAATCCGAGTTCGGCAACCTGAGCTGCGGATGCCACCCCAACTGCGGCATCGGCATGGCGATGATGATCGACAAGGAAACCAAGGAAGCTGTCCCGGTGACGGCATTCCTCAACGCCGAACGCCTGGCCAGGGACGTCGCCGCGGTGAACGACGCCGCGCGCGGCAAGTTCCTCACCATCGCCGGCCTGGCGCTGGCGCTGGCGCGCAACTACAACCCGTTCAAGTCGCCGACGCACTTCAAGCTGAGCGACCTGCTGAAGAAGTTCGACAAGACCCTCGGCGCGACCAACCGTGACTACGGCAAGGTCACGGCCGACCGCACGATGGCCGACATCGAAAAGCGGCGCGCCGATCGCTGGAACTTCCTGTTCATCGCGGGCATGTGGTTCCAGGACTTGTTCAACTACGACTTCCGCCGCACCGAGATGTGCATCATCCCGTATGCCACGCAGATGGGCGAGATTTCCTTCTGCGCCTACAACACCGGCATCGGCTGGCGGAACATCATCGAGAAGATGCACATGACGGCGACGCTCACGAAGTGGTACGAGGAGCACGGCCGCCACGAGATCTTCGCCGGCAACAAGCCCGTGCCGCTGTCAACGACGGAACACTCGCTGAAGCTCAACGCCGAAGCGGTGGCGGCCGGCGCGCAGACCGACCTCGACGTGCTTGGCATCGCCAAGAACTCACGCGACGAAAAGATCGCGGCTCGCAAGAAGAAGGACATGACGCCGGAGGAACAGCGCAAGCACGCGGAAATGGAAGCGCTCTACCGCCAGCACGTCCTGAAGGAGAAGCCCGCGGCCCCGGTGATCCAGATCCAGGGCCTCGGCAGCCGCAAGAAGGGGGACGTGCAGGACGTGCTGCACGACAAGGCGAAGATCTGAACCTCTCCTGACACGCCGAAGGCCCGGTGTCCTGCCGGGCCTTCGGCCTCCCGTCCCGGCG
>DATMJU010000175.1:0-12301 GCA_035553795.1 Vicinamibacterales bacterium | reverse complement strand
GATCGGGCAGGGTGTTGTCGCCCATGTTGCCGTAATAGGCGGCGTGAAAGCGCTTGGACCGCCACGGCGTGCCCATGCCGTCAATCTGCACGACCACGAAGCCGAGTTCGGCGATTGCCTGCGTGTCGCCGCGCGCCGCCGAGAACTGGCGGCTGCCAACGCTGCCGGTCTGCGGACCGGGATAGATGTTGTTGATGATTGGATACTTCTTCGACGGATCGAAGTTCGTCGGCCGATAGAGCAGGCCGTAGAGCAACCCGGCGCCGCCGCGATCCTTCACCGTGATCGGCATCGGCGGCTTCCACCCGGTGGCCAGCAACCGGCTGATGTCCATCTTCTCGAGTTGCAGGATGGTCTTGCCGGCCTGATCGCGCAGCACCGACGTGGTCGGCACGTCGGGCTTGGAGAAGTTGTCGATGAAGTACTTGCCGGACGGTGACAGCGAGACGTCGTGATCGGCGTCCTCCGGCGTCAAAAGCTGGGCGGGCTTGCCGTCCATGGTCTGCCGGTAGAAGTGACGGAAGTACGGATCGCGTCCGGACTCCTTGCCGACGCCCATGTAATAGAGCGTGCGGGCGGGCTCGTCAACGCGCAGCAGTTGCGTGACGTTGCCGTCGCCGCTTGTCAGCTGGCTCTTCAGCTTGCCGCTCTGCGCGTCGTGCAGATAGAGCTGGCCCCAGTTGTCTTTCTGCGAAAACCAGATCGCTTCGTTCGAGCCGGGGAGGTAGCGCCAGTTGACGCGGCCGTTGCCTGATTCAAGGAACGTCTCCGCTTTCTCTTCGAGCACTTCGCGCATCACGCCGCTGGTGGCATCGGCGATGCGCAGGTTGGCCTGCTGATGGTTGCGCGACGTGGACACGAAGGCGATCTGCGTGCCGTCCGGGTTCCACTGCACGTCCGACCATTCGCCACCGCACAGGATGTCGTCGCAGATCGTCGAGCGATGTTGATCCTGGCCCATCTTGACGCGGACGACCGTTGCGGCCTCGACGTCGATGATGACCCGCTCGATCATCGTGACGTTCTGATCGCCGGGCAACGGATACTTCCACGCGCTGAGCGTGGGCGGGCCGGCGACGGTGTTCACGAGATACATCTCGCCGGTCTTGCGTTGATCCTGCTGGAAGGTGGCGATCTTCTTTGAATCCGGCGACCACTTGAGCACCGGGCGGCTGCTGAACCGCCAGCCGGCGTTGTCGGTGGCGTAGCCATAGTCCTTCACGCCGTCCGTCGTCAGTTGCCTGTCAGTGCCCGTCGTCAGGTCACGAACCCACAGATTCCAGTCCTTGATATAGGCGGCGTACCTGCCATCGGGCGAGACGTCGCTGTTCGGGACCGTCGCGGGGCGATCGCCTGACGAGCACTTGGTGCCCTGCACATCGCAGGTCCAGCGCTTGCCGTCGGCATCGAACGAGAACGAGGCCGCGTCGGCGGCAAAGATGATGGTCTGGAAGGGGAGCCGCGCCGCGGTCACGGGGCGGCCCATCGCCGTGGTGAGCGCGCTGGCGACCGCGGCGTGATTGAACGCCGCAGCCTTGGTGCCCTTGACGGCATCGACGAGGAAGAACTCGGCGCTGGTTGGACCCTGGTTGCGGTACCAGAAGCGGTCACCAGGCAGCCAGGTGGCGCGCACCGGACCGTTGGCCACCAGCGGGTTGGTGTTGTAGTTCAGGAATCTTTCGGCGCGGCTGTAGTCGTCGGCGGAGACGGCGGCGCGAGTCTGGGCCGAACCCGGCATCGTGGCGGCGCACGAAATCACGGCCATGGCGAGCCACAGCGCGGGGCGATATGACTGGAATTTCATAGGGGAAGTTTACACGACCGGGAGAAACGAAGGCCGGGCCCAGGGGAGCCCGGCCTTCAACAACCGAGCTGGTTACCGCTTGTCACTCCCGAGCAGAATGGCAGCAATGAAGCAGATTTCCATGATCGGCGGCGCCGCCGCACCGCTGGCGACGACTCCCGCAGATGCGCTCGTCGGCCGGACGAAGGGAACTTCCGTGGGTTCAACTCGGCGACCGGTCGCGTCGGGGCACACGGCGTGCGTGGCCTTCGCGTCTACCAGGTACTCAAGCAGGACCTCCGTGTGCGCGAGCTGCGCCGGCTCCGGCAGCCGCGAGTCCGGTGTTGCCGCCGAGATCATCCACAGGTCGGCGGCTTCACCAGCGCCGACACTGAACGTCCGCACGTCGGTACCGCTCGTCACGCGGATGACGACAGGTTCCGCGCTGCTGAAGTTCACGGCGTCCGTGAGCCGCTGCTGGTAGCCGCCAAAGCTCCAGAGCTTGCCCGCGTCCGGGTGGCCGGCGGAATCGTCGAGCCGTCCGCCGCGCACGCTGACAGTCGTGGCGGCCCACTTTTCGACGTTGCCGCGCATGCGCTTGCCAGGCGCAATCTTCTGCAGCATTGCCATTTGCTGGGTGTTGTTCTGGACCGCGTCTGTCGTGCCAGCGAGGATCTCGACGGAGGTGTTGTCGAGATTCCGGTACACGAAATCCGCGGGCTTGGTGCCGATCAGCTGCGTGTCGAACGACGCCGGGATCACGCCCGGCGCGGGCAACATGCCCAGCGCCACCGCGATTGGGCTGCCGGCCTTCGCCATCAGGAACGGCACGTGCGTCATGTGATGAAGACCATGCTGGCCGGGGGTCGCGACCAGGAATGAACGGTCCGTGCGTTCGATGAACGTCATCATCCCGACGAAACGCACCGTGGTGCGGCTGGTGGTGGTGGTAGCGGCGGCGGTCTCTGCGAGTCCCGTACAAGCGACGGCGGCGCCGAGCGTAACTCGACTGACAAAATCACGACGATTCATGTTTGCTCCTGCGGTTGGGGGGCTATCGATCGGAGCCGTACAGCACCAACGCACTCCAAGCGCCGAGTCGACGGCCGTTCTGCTGTATTGCGCTGCGTTGGACTGTTTGGAGGGCCTGCGCTGCGGAGACCTTGCGGGACATCTCGCGGTGGAAGCCGATCATCAGATCGCGAGCAGCGTTGTCGTCGGCGCCCGGCAGCGTTCCCAGCACGGCGGGTACACCCGCGGCCATGAACGCGCGGGCAAGGCTCAACGTGCCCTCGCCTCGATGTGCGGTGGTTGTCGCGACTTCATCGAGAACAACCAGGTTGGTCTGTGACAATTGCTGTGCGGCGATATCGGCGCCGAGGACAGTGCCCGAATGGCGTCGCCCAGCTTCGTCAGCGAGCTTCAGCCGCGACAGCATTGGATTGGACCGGCTGATGGAGGTTTGCGCCGCCAGGTGAATCAAGGAATGCGCACCGGCATCGTCGAGGAAGCGCCGGCGTGTGGCATCCGCGCCAGTGACGATCGACGATCCCGCATAAAGTGCACCTACCACGCGCGCATCTTCCGCGCCGCGCTCCTGCTGACCCAGGACGAGGGGGCTTCGAGCGACGTCACCGCCGCCAGATTTGCGGTTCGCGAAAGCGTCAACGCTCGGCGACAATGCGAGGGCGACGTCTTCCACGAGGAACTTCTGCCGAGTGCTGTCCCAGAGCGCCGCAAATGAAGTGCCCTGATAAGCCTGGTCTGGAACGAACGTCAGTTGCGATGCGCCGCGCAGGTGCGGCGCGATCGGACGAATGAGCTGGTTGTACAGTTCGCGCCCGGCTACCGGCTGCGACGACTCCTGCCAGATCTCATCCTGTTGCCGCGCAACCAGGCGAGCCGCGTCCACCCGCGTCATGGCGCGCCGAACAACCTTGACGTCTTCGCGGCGAATGACCCAGATGGCGAGCTCGTCGTTGAACTGGTTGAGCGCGACTACCGCTTCGTGGCCCTGGAGATTCGCTTGCACATCCGACAGCGACCGCGGCGCCGCCTTCCTGGCCTCCGCGAGGGTGCGAAGGCGCGCCCGCTCGGACATCTCGAATGCCCGCGGGTAGTCGTGCTCCTGAATCGCCAGCTGCACGGCGGTTTCGAACAACTGCCATGACTGGTCGAACGGCGAGACGCGGCCTTCGTCGGCAAGCTGCGCGCGTTCAGCGTCGAAGGCGTGGATGCCATCAGCCAGTGCGGTCTTCGCGGCGGCCAAATTGCCCCAGACGATGTTGGCTTTAGCGAGTTGCAACTGGAACGCGGGGATGCGCGACCGGTCTGCGATGGTGTTGCGTTTCTTGATGATGTCCAGCGCCCGCTCCGCCGACGCCACTGCCGCGGCCGGGTTCTGCGCGCGCTGCAGTTCGCCTTCAGGTGCGAGAATCAGCAACTCGAAATTTTCGCGGACACGCATATCCGGGAGTTCAGCGAGACCGCGACGGGCTTCGGCCACGTCGACCGCGGCTTCTGTGGTCCGGCCCATCGCCAGCTTCGTCGTTGCGCGCTGGGCCAGAATGTCGATCACAAAGGTCTGACGACCGGCGTGCCGAGCGCTGTCGAGCGCCACATCGTGCAGCGCCAGTGCCGTCTCCGGGTTGTCGGCGCGTACTGAAACCGCAGCGCTCGCGAGCAATGTCGCTCGGAACCTGTCCCCGCGCGAGACGGCCAAGCCCCGCATCGCGCCTTCGCGATACTTCCATTCGTTCGCCGTATCGCCCAGGTAGTAATAGAAATTCGCGAGCAGGTTCTGCACAGCGGCGGTCTGCTCCGCATCCCCCATGCGTTCGAACGCACTGAGCGAATCCTCGTAGTGCGCCTGGGTATCTCCAAGCCGGCCCTGAGCGAATGCGACGAGGCCTTCAAACCAGAGGGCGCGCGCGGCGACATATGTATAGCCGTTGGCAATGGCCTGCGCCTTCGCAGCGGTAACGGCCGCCAGCGTTGCTGAATAGTCGGCGCGAATCATGGTGGTGCCGGCCACGTCAATCGCGACGCGGTGCGCGAACGGACTCCCCGCGGTCTCAAACTGCGCCTTGGCTGCGGCCAGCCCGGGCGCGGCATCGGCAAACCGATCCTGCATGAAGAGTGTCATCGCGGCGGCATAGGTGCGGTGCGCGGTCGCGAGTGCGAGCGTTGCATCCGGTCCACGAGCGCCGGCCCGATCAATCGCCGCCACCGTGTCGCTGTACAGCGCGTCACCGGCGATCCGCTGCATCGCCTGGGCCATGACACGCACACGCTCGAGTGCGGCACGACCGTCGACACCGGCGCTGCCGGCATTGGCCCAGTCGTGAAGCGACCGCTCGATGAAGTTGCGCGCTTCGGTGGTTTGCGTCCGGACGGCGAGGTCCGCAGAGGCCGCATCCACGCTTTGCTCGAGCCGGCCCTCTACGGTTGCCCACAGCGCTGCGGGTGACGGCTCCGACAGTTCCGCGAGTCGCGCACGTGCTTCGCCCGCCCACGGCGAGGACGCATCGCGCTTGAGGTATTCGTTCCACGACGCCTTCGCGAGGTCGTTCAGCGACAGTGCCGACGCGGCGAGACCGCGGTTGAACCACGCTTCGGCGAGGGACGGCTTCAGCCGAACGGCGCGATCGGCTGAAGCCAGAGCGCGCGGCAGATCGTCGGGCCGCACTCCGCGGCGCGCGCGTTCGAGCTGCACGGTCGCCACGTCATTCAAGTAATTCGCGTTCTGCGGTTGCTCGCGGGAAGCGGCGAGCAACGACACCGCCGCATCGTCGTAGTGGCCGCTCAAAAGGTGCGAGACGCCGAGCGCGTGCAACTGCGCCGGTGTCTGATGAACGCCGAACGACTCGCGAATCTTGCCGGACGTCAACTGAACACGATCGCCCCCGGCGGCCCGGCCATCTTGCCCCCCAGCAGATGGCACACCTAGTGGGGCATGCGGGAACCCCCCAGTTAACCGGCCGAGAACCGTTCGTTGTTCACCGACGTGTTCGACAAGACTCACGAGTCCCGAATCGCGCTCGAGCCACGGCCTCACAAGTGAGGGCGCCGCCACAACCGCGATCACAGCAGCCGCAGCCGCCAACGCGCCTGCCAGGGCACGACGAGTCACCAACGGAGTGGCCTCCGCGATGACACCGTCGTCAGGCACGTGCGCCGACAACTCCGCGACCGTTCGAGCGGCCCCGGCCACCAGCGCGATGCACTGAGGGCACGAGGCGAGATGCGAATCCACGCGTGCGCGCTCGGACAAGCTCAGTCCACGGTCCACGTACGCGGCCAGGACCTCAGGTTCCGGGCAACCGTTGGCGTGCGGATCAACCATCTCGTTTGGATAGACGGACAGGCCCCAAAAATCTCTCAACCTCCGCGCGCAACAGCGGCGAGAGGGCAATGGAGTGATGACCGATGAGGTTGACGACATCCCGCGGATCGAAGCCCGCTTGCGATAACGCCAAACGTAGTTGCTTCACGCTTTTGTCCAGACGCCGGTGAAGTGTCGGCACGGAGCTCCCGGTGAGCTTGGCGATTTCAACCATCGACATGTCCTGGTCGAACCGCAGGGCGATCAGGACGCGATCTTGCGCAGGGATCTGGTCGAAGGCTGACTGCAATGCGCGTTGGAGTCGTTCAATGCGCGTTCGGCGGGCTGCCTCCTCGATCGTCGTGTCCGACGAATCATCGCTGCTGACGGCCGCGGCCGCTTCTTCGCCGACGGAGGTCGTGCGGGTGCGCGTCGGCAGCTGCTCCCAGATCCCACGCAGTTCCGCGTGACTCAGACTTACCTCGTGATTGGTGCGCAGAATCTCGATCGCTTCATCGACGGTGTGGTTGTCGCGCGTCACCAAACGCTCGAGGTTGACGGCGATCGCGCCGAGGCGCTCAGCCATCGCCGACGGCCGCCAGCGTCCCCATTTCTCGGCGCAGAAATCGAGCGACAGCCGCTCGATCACCATTGCGAGGTAGGTCCACAACGTGCTGCGATTCTGGAACTTGCGAAGGATGGCGTAGTCGTCTTCAATCAGCCGCAGGTGAACGAAGCTGGCAAAGTCCTCCCGCTCGGGCGCCGACAGATGTCGTCGTCGACCGGTCGTCCGCACGATCTGCGCGATCAGATCGAGATGGTCGAGGAGCAGCCGTTGATAGTCCACGTCGGTTTGTTCGGGAAACCCGCCCGATTATTAGTACGGTTTTGCGGCAACACAAGTGTCGCCAAACGTTTTTGTAATTTTCTCCATGCATTTCCAGGGGTGAGAACATCACCGCGCGTGGCCGTCTATTAAGGCAAAGCACAATTGGCGGTTCGGGGAATTGGCTGGCACAACTCCTGAAGTAGGGCTGAGCACAGGAGTGAAAGCGTCATGACAACGTTGGCAAACTGGCCCGATTTCCAGAGATTCCTCGAACCGAAAGCGCGCGATACGGCGTGCGCGCCCATGTGCGGGGATGTGCGCGGCACAGTCACCAAGGAAGGTTGGAAGCAGGATAGTATGGCGGTGAGCTTCTTCGGCGGCCAGGACGGGACAGGGAGTCGCGTGTGGTCGGCCGGCAAATTTGTGACCGATCAGCAGGATCAAGAAAAGCTCCGCATCCGCATCAAGGAGCTGGAATCCCTCTGCACCGACGTCCTCGTCGCTGGAGTGGATATCGGTTTGCCACAGCACCTCTTGAATCAGCTGTGGGCCGCTGTCGGCCACGGTGAAGTGCCGCACGCGTTCAACGTCGACCTGCCGCCCGCGCCGCCTCGACCAGTCGAAGCGCCGCCGCAGGCCAAGGTCGTGACCCCGACCGCTTTCAAGCCAGAAGGCTCGCAGGCCAGGCCCGAGCTGATGGAAATTCCTGACATCCCGCTGACCACCAATCCCTTGACGGTCAAGGACGATACGCGCCCGAAGCCGCCACAGGCGGAGTTGAAGCCGCTCGGCATCAAGAAAACGGTGTGCGTCGTAGACGACGACCCGATGATGCTGGACGTGCTCGCGCGCATCCTGCAGCGCGAGAACTTCGATCTCCTGATGGCGAGCGGTGGTCCAGAGATCATCGAAAAACTCGAGCACTACGCCGGTGACGTGGATCTGCTCGTCACCGACTACGCGATGCCCGACATGCAGGGCCGTGAACTGGCAGAGGTCGTGCGCAAGCGGTTTCCAGCGGTCAAAGTCCTCTACCAGACCGGCTTCAGCGACATGTTGTTCGAGAACCGCGTCGAGCTCGAAGAAGGCGCGGCGTTTCTCGAAAAACCGTTCACGGCGCGCGGACTTCGCGAAGCGGCGCGGCTCGTGCTGTTCGGTTCGATCAACCCCTGATGGCTCGGCCGCGCCATGCGCGGCAGGGTCTTACAGTGATTGCAGCGCCTCGGCTAGACGATCGAAATCACCGGTCGTCGAGTACAGGTAGGCGGAGGCGCGCACGGCTTCCGTGACGCCGAAGCGCCGCAACAACGGGAGCGCGGCCATGTCCCCGGCTCTCACCGCGATGCCGCGTGCGTCGAGCGCTCGGGCCACGGCACCCGCAGGACGATCTCCCATTCGAAATGTGAACACCGGCACGCGTTGGTCAGCGCTGTGCGTGCCGAGAAGTCGCAGCCCGGGGACCTGGCCGAGCCGCGACAGTCCATGTTTCACCAGCGCCTGGTCGTGATCCCACAACGCATCATGCCCCCGCGCCGTGATGAAGTTCAGCGCGGCGGCGAGGCCGACGGGGCCCGCGACATCCGGCGTGCCTGCCTGGAACTTCATCGCGGCGTGCTCGTAGGAGGCACGCGTGAAATCCACGTCGTGCGCCATGTTGCTGCCCACATAGAACGGCGGCATCGATTCCAGCAACTCCCGCCGCCCCCACACCACGCCGCAGCCCATTGGCCCCAGCAACTTGTGTGACGAGAAGATGTAGAAGTCGCACCGCAGGTCTTGCACATCGACAGGAGTGTGCGGCGCGCCTTGCGCGCCATCAATGACGACGCGAGCGCCGGCCTGGCGGGCGAGTGCGCAGATCTCCTTCGCAGGATTGATCAGACCCAGCACGTTCGAGACGTGGCTGAAGGCGACCAGCCGCGTCCTGGCTGACAAGTACGACTTGAACTGGTCCAGCCTCAGCCGCCCGTCATCGTCGACATCGACGACTCGAACAGTTGCGCCCGCACGTTCCGCCACTCGGGTCCACGGGAGCAGGTTCGAGTTGTGCTCGGCCACCGTGAGAATGATTTCGTCGCCGCTCCTGACGTTGGCGCGTCCCCAGGTCTCGGCGACCAGGTTGATGCCCTCGGTGCTGCCTCGCACGAAGACGACTTCGTCGGGCGTGGCCGCGTTGACGAATCCCGCAACGGTCTGCCTCGCGGCGGCCAGCCGTTCCGCGGCGCGTCTCGCGAGCGCGTGTACCGGCGACGGGTTGGCGTTATCGGTGGCATAGAACTCGGCCATCGCGTCAATGACGGCGCGAGGCCGCAGGGTGGTGGCGGCGCTGTCGAGATACGCGAGCGGATGGCCGTTGACGGCCTGGCGCAATGCCGGGAACGCGTCCCGAATGGTGCCCGACGGGGCTTGTTCTGCTTCGGTGATGGTGACGGCCAGTGCCGCGACTGCCGCGGCGGAGGTCAGGAAGTGACGCCGGTCCGGATTTGTGGGCGGTAGTGTCATGGCCGACAATGTAACAACTGTTACACGCCAGAGTCAATGCAGTCTGATGGGGAAGCCCTACCGGAGAGCGCGCGCTTGCGCTAACATGGCACAACAGTGGTTACAGATGTCTAGGGCCAAGGCGTCTCGGCCGGCCGGCGCCGGTCCCGTGCCCGTTGCTCGTACTCCCCGGCGCTGGCTGCTGCTGGTTCATCAGCTGCCGGCCTCGCCGTCCAACCTCCGCGTCAAGACCTGGCGACGGTTGCAGGAGCTCGGCGCGCTGCCGATCAAGCAGTCGGTCTACGTGCTGCCTGACTCGCCGGAGTCGCGTGAAGACTTCGAATGGCTGCGAATCGAGATCGAGGCCGCGGGCGGAGAAGCCGTCATCTTCGGCGCCGACCATGTGGCCAGCGACGCCGACACGGAACTGGTCGAGGCGTTCAGGCGGGACCGTCAGGCTGCGTACACGGCCCTGGCCGCGGAACTCCAGCAGGCCGGCGCGAAGCGGTCGGCGGCCGTGACTCCGAGGGAGTTCTCGCGATTCCAGCAGCGCTTCCAGGCGATCGAGCGGATCGACTTCTTCAGCAGCGCCGGCCGCGACCGGGTGGCTTCGCTGCTGGCGTCGTGGGATGCCAAAGCATCTTCGTCCAGGGCGGGCACGGCCACGGACGATCGTGCCGACTATCAGGGCAGGGTCTGGGTGACGAGGCCTCGCCCCGGCGTGGATCGCATGGCATCGGCGTGGCTGATCCGCCGCTTCATCGATCCCGAGGCGACGTTTGACTTCGTCACTGACGCGAAGACGGCCCCCAAGGGGGCCGTCCCATTCGATATGTATGGTGCAGGGATCGGGCACGATGGCGAACGGTGTACCTTCGAACACCTGGCCGCGAAATTTGACATCACCGACAGCGCCGTCGCCCGGCTCGCGCGCGTGGTCCACGACCTCGATTTGAAGGATGACAAGTTTGGAGCGTCCGAGGCGGTAACGCTCGGCGCTGCAATCGACGGGCTGCAACTATCCTGCAGCGACGATCACCAGCTCCTCGAGCAGGGCATCATCCTGTTCGAGGCCTTGTACCGGTCGTTCGGGCGCCACGCCACCCCGCCAAGGCCACGTCCCGTTGCGCGCGGCCGCCGTCGCCGGAAACCGGCCCAATCTTGACGCTGTAACAGGCGTTACATAAGATGGCGCCATGACTACGCGCCTGATCGCCGCCGCGACGGCCCTCATGGCCACGACACTGGTGGCCCAGCAGCCGGCTCCTCCACAGCCCGCCAATCCACGTCAGCAGCCGGGTGCGGCCATGACGTTGTTTGCCCCCGAACAACACGACCTCTACGACGGCCACTTCGTGATGTCCGCCAACCGCATCTACATGGTCGGCGGCCTCAACGATCCAGAGGGCTGGGATCATCTCGACAATGCCGCGGCCACCGTGAAGCCCGTGACCGGCTCGGCAGAGATCGATGTGAACGACCTGTCCAATACCGGAAAATTCGAAGCGCGCCTGCGGATACCAGAGGGCGATCTCGTGCTGGCGATTGACCGCTTCCACGAGTTCAGTCCGTGCCAGAACGGCGGGATCGTCGGCTTCCTGCACGAGCACGGCACCGATTCCGGATGCGGCGACAACAACTGGCCCAAGACCTTCGTCTACCTGGCCGGATGGGGATTCGGTCACGCCACGCTCAATGGCAAGCCGCTGTACCAGGATTACGAGATGCACTTCATGGTCACGCAGGGCATCCGCGATCGCAAGACGCTCAAGGTGAACTATCCGATGGCGGGAAAGAAGGGGCCGGCAGGCGAGGTCAACCCGGCCGCGCAGCAGATCGATTTCTACATCCGCAGCCCGCAACTGAACCCCAGGAACAAACCCAATCGCCAGGTGTTCATGCACTTCTTTGGCATGGAGATCACGTGGAAATGAGCACGTGCAGCGCCGCTCGTCTTCGAGCACGCACCGGTTCAAACGCGGCGAAAGGTTCGCTATAGTCGCCTGAGTGACTCGCGCCGTACAGATTGCGGCCTGTATCCTCGTAGGCCTCGCCGCATTCGCCGCCGGCCGGTTGACGCTCCCCGAAACCGGCCTCCGCGGCCAGTACTTCACAAACCTGACGCGCTCGGGACCGCCTGTCGCATCGTCGATCGATCGCGCGGTCTCGACCGACGGCCTCGCTCGGGGAACCGCCGCCGCGTGGACCACCTACTCGGTCGAGTGGAGCGGCGCGA
Source organism: Vicinamibacterales bacterium (assembly GCA_035553795.1). Lineage (GTDB taxonomy): Bacteria > Acidobacteriota > Vicinamibacteria > Vicinamibacterales > UBA2999 > 12-FULL-67-14b. The sequence continues at coordinate 648 of DATMJU010000175.1, read as the reverse complement.
TCGTCATCGACCGGGATGGCGAGTACGTCTTCGCGACGGTATCGGACGATGGTTCCGAGATGGATGTCGCCGGGCAGACAGTCGTTCGTAACGGCGGACTCCATGGACCGCAAGAGGCGTCCGGCCGCATCACGCTCGCTGCGGGCGTGCACCCGGTGCACGTTCGCTACGAGCAAGCCGGCGGCGGATTTCACCTGGAGCTGAAGTACGCCCTGGGAGAGTCGCCGCTGTCGGTCATCCCCGACGGCATCCTCCTGCCGCAGCCCATGTCTCGCGCCGCGTACCGCGCCAGGAACGCGCTGCCATTTCTCAGCGCGTTCGTCGCCATGTTGCTGTTCGTGGCCTCGCAACGGCTGCCTGTTCGCGTGCGTCCGGCCACCTCGTTACCGTTTCGGGCGTGGGATCGGCCGGCTGTCGCCATCGGCGTGATCGTGATCGTCGCCGTGTCGCTGCGTATCGTCATGATGTTCGGCTCGAACGGCATCCTGTGGGGCGACTCGGATGTGTTCCTCGACACGTTCGGCGCGATTCGGAGAGGCCAATGGTTCGAGCACGATCCGTTTCGGACGCTGCTGTATCCGTACTTCCTGGCACCGTTCCTGTTGTGGAGTACGGAGAAGCCGATGGATCAGGTGATCGTCGGTGCCC
>DATMJU010000174.1:0-11153 GCA_035553795.1 Vicinamibacterales bacterium | reverse complement strand
GGTGTTTCCCGTGGATCGAAGCTCACCGTGACGACGTCGAATTCCTTGCCGACGGTCTCGTTCAAGACCCGCAGGCTGCTCTCGAGGCCGTTCAGCACTTCGGTGCACAGCATCGGGCACTCGTAATACACGAACGTCAGCACCACCGGCTTGCGTCCGAAGTAGTCGCCGAGCTTCACCGTCTTGCCCTGCTCGTCCTTGAACTGCAGGTCGAGCGGCAGCTGTTCGTTGAGCCGCTGCTCGAACGACACCTTTGACAACGCCACCGGCGTCTTGCCCGCGGGCAGCGTCGGATCCGGCATCACGCCCGGCGCGTTGCCCTGCGCCGACACGACCGCCGACATGAGCAGCACGCTCATCGCCACGGTCAATCGCGCAATCACCAAATGCATCACCAAATCACCAATCTTCAATCACCCAACAGTCGACAATCCTCAATCACCCAATCGACTATCTCGGGACCGTGGTCCGCCCGGACGAGCTGTCCTGCGTCACCACGTTGAGCGCGTTGCCGCCCTCGGCGCGCGCCGGGAAACCGCGTTCGAGCATCACGTCGATCGCGCGATCGATCGGGATGTGCGCCACGCCGCCTTCCTTGTCGACCCAGCCGTACGCGCCCAGCTTGGCCGCCTCGGCCTGCCGCAGCATGTAGACGTCCTTGAACGGCTGCGTCTGCAGGTTCGGCGCGGGCGGTTCGCGGCGCTGGCCGGCGGACAGCGGATACTTCTGCGCGGCGGCATTGGCCGCCTGTTCCTGGCGCTCGAAGAACCAGAACGCACCGTAGACGATGCCGAACGAGATGAACATCGCCACGAACAGCCACAAGCCGAACTTGTAGCCGATGCTCGGATCGATGTCCGTGTGCTCGTACTTCGCGCCGGGCGGGGTCGGCCCGTATTCCAGATCGTGCTCAGTGGACATGGTGATGCAGCGCCTTATCAAGGGCCGGGTCATTGACCGGCAAGAGCGAACGTCCGCCCAGGTTCGACACGAACAGCGAGATGAACACCCCGCCGAGCGCCAGCGGCAGCGCGACGTCGAGCAGGCTGATCGACATCCCGCCCTTGGTCAGCTCGGGCGCGACGTGCCAGTAGTAGTCGGCGACGCGCGCCGCCAGAATCCAGGTGGCGATGATGCGCAGCTTGCCCATGTTGCGCTTCAGGTCGCGTGACAGCAGCAGCGCGTAGGGCACGATGAAGTGCCCGACGATGATGAAGATGCTCAGGTACTTGTAGCTGTTGTCCCAGCGATTCAGGTAGTGCGGAATCTCTTCCGGGATGTTCGCCGACCAGATGATGATGAACTGCGAGAACGACAGGTAGGCCCACAGCATCAGGAACGCGAACAGGAACTTGCCCAGGTCGTGGAAGTGGTGCCGGGTGAGCACGCGATCGAGCGGCGAGACGCCCGCGAGCATCGCCAGCACGATGATGCCGAAGGCGAACGCGGAGAGCCCCTGGCCGCCGGCGTAGAGCATGCCCCAGATGGTCGAGAACCAGTGCGGGTTCACCGACATCGTCCAGTCGACCATCGCGAAGGTCACGGTCAGGCCATAGACCAGCAGGCCGCCGCCGGACAGCTTCGACAGCTTGTCGAGCAGCGCCGTATCGCCGGTGCGATCGTGTTCGGCGGACCACTTCACCAGCAGGTGCGCCATCACGTTCCACACGATGAAGTAGAACGCCTGGCGGCCGAGGAAGAACGGCGTGTTGAGGTACGGCGCCTTGGCGGCGATCAACGCGTCGGTCTGGGTGATGCCCTCGTGCGACCACTCGTAGAGCGAGTGCATGCCGAAGATGATCGGCACGAACAACAGCGTCATCACCGGCATCGTGCGCAGCGCCGCTTCGAACGGGCGGCGCAGGATGATGCCCCACACGCCGCCGGTCAGGTACTGAACCATCGTCAGCGCCATGCTGCCGAGGATCACGCCCATCCAGAAGGTGTAGGCGATGAGATACGCCTGGAAGAAGCGGTCCGCGCCGGACATGAAGTAACCGGCCACGGCCAGCACCACGCCGAGCACGCCGGCAATCATGCCGAACTGCTTCAGCCCCGGCAGCGGCGTGCCGGAGGCGGTGTAGGTTTCCGAAGTCGCCACAGTCGACACTAGTGTTTCTCCGCAGGTTTGGCTTGTCCCGCCGTCGCCGCGCCGGTAGCACCTGCGGCGGAGGCGGACGCCGCATCAAGCGCGCCGCGGCGGTCCGCCGGCACGTCGTTGATCGACGCGTGCTGGCTCAGTTGCAACGTACGCACGTAGGCGACGATCAACCAGCGGTCCCGCACGGGAATCTGCTCGGCGTAACCCTGCATCGCGCCGAAGCCGTTGGTGATGACGTCGTAGAAGTAGCCGAGTTTTTCCTGGCGCAGGCGATCCTGGTGGTACGACGCCGCCTGGCGAAGACCGCGCTGCACCACCATGCCGTTGCCGTCGCCGATCTTGCCGTGGCAGGGCGTGCAGTAGATGTTGTAGCGCTCCTGCCCACGGACCAGGTCTTCACGGCCAATCGCGAACGGGAATTCGTCAACCGGCTGACCGGCGAGCTTGCCGGTGTGCAGCGCCTCGTCGTCGCGCAGCCAGCCGCGCGCGACCGTGCCGGCCGGGGCCGTGCGCGATGCGCGGCCGTCGGGGAACGACGCGCTCGCCTCGAAAGCTTCGTAGCGCGGCGCATCGTGCATGTCCTGGCGGCATCCTGCCAGCGCCAGGACGGCGAACATGGCGACCAGAAGGGTCTTTCGCATGTCTGTGCCCTCTGTGCGCTCTGTGGCGTTATTCAGCAACGTCGTACACTCCCTTCGCGCCAGTGCTCTGCAGGAAGCTCGTCGCCTCGCTGAACTTCGGATCGGTCGATTCGATCACCAGGAAGAACTTGTCGGAACTCGCCATCGAGAACCGGTCGACGTTGAACACCGGGTGATACGGCTGCGGCAGGCCGCTCAGCACGATCATGCCGATCGCCGCGGTCAGCGCCGAAAACAGGATCGTCAACTCGTAGGACGGCACGATGAACGTCGTCCAGCTCGCCTCGGGACGGCCGCCGATGTTCATCGGGTACTCGATCACCGACGCCCAGTACTGCAGGCCGAAGCCGGTGGCCATGCCGGTGAGGCCGCCGCCGAGCACGAGCTTCGGCAGCACCGTGCGCTTCTTGTGGATGATGTCGTTCAGCTCTTCGATCGGCACGGGCGAATACGCCTCGACGCGCGTGAAGCCCTGCCCCATCGTCTTGCGGGCAGCGTCCACCAGCGCCTGGCCGGTTTCGAACTCGGCCATCACGCCATGCAGGCCTGGTGATGTCTCAGGTGTGTGCGCCATCAGTGATCAGCCTTGATCTTGCCCTGCGGCAACAGCGTCTTGACTTCGAACATCGAAATCATCGGCACGAAGCGCAGGAATAACAGGAACAGCGTCAGGAACAAGCCGAACGTGCCGGCGTAGAGCAGCCAGTCCCAAATCGTCGGCGAGTAGTGCGCCCACGAGCTCGGCACGTAGTCGTTGGCCAGGGAGGTGACGACGATCACGAAGCGCTCGAGCCACATGCCGACGCCGACCAGCAGCGACATGATGAACAGCAGCGTCGTGTTCTGGCGCACGCTCTTGAACCACAGCAGCTGCACCATCACGACGTTGATCGCGATCAGCGTCCAGTACGACCAGCCGTACTGGCCGAACATGCGGTTCCACATCATGAAGCGCTCGTGCGGGCTGCCGCTGTACCACGCGAAGAACGCTTCCATCGTGTAGCCGTAGCCGACGATCAGGCCGGTGGCCAGCGTGACCTTGGCCATGTTGTCGATGTGCCGCATGGTGATCAGGCTTTCCATGCCGTAGAAGCGGCGCACCGGGATCGCCAGCGTCAACACCATCGCGAAGCCGGCGTAGATCGCGCCGGCGACGAAGTAGGGCGGGAAGATCGTCGCGTGCCAGCCGGGAATCAGCGACACCGCGAAGTCGAAGCTCACCACGGTGTGCACGGACAGCACCAGCGGCGTCGAGAGGCCCGCGAGAATCAGCGAGGCCACTTCATAGCGGTGCCAGTGACGCGCCGAACCGCGCCAGCCGAGTGACAGCATGCCGTAGATGCGCGCCTTGACCTTCGATACCGCGCGGTCGCGCAGCGTCGCCAGGTCGGGAATCATGCCGATGTACCAGAACACGATCGACACCGTCGCGTAGGTCGAGACCGCGAACACGTCCCAGATCAGCGGGCTCTTGAACTGCGGCCACAAGCCCATCGCGTTCGGATACGGGAACAGCCAGTACGCCGCCAGCCACGGACGGCCGGTGTGGAACACGGGGAAGATCGCCGCGCAGGCCACCGCGAAAATCGTCATCGCTTCGGCGAAGCGGCTGATCGACATGCGCCACTGCTGCTTGAACAGCAGCAGAATCGCCGAGATGAGCGTGCCGGCGTGGCCGATGCCGATCCACCAGACGAAGTTGATGATCGGGAACGCCCAGCCGACCGGCTGGTTGGTGCCGAAGATGCCGATGCCGGTCATCACCAGATAGCCGAGCGCGAGGTGCAACACGCCCAACAGGCCCAGCGAGACCAGGAGGAAGCCGACCCAGCCGAGCGGGAACCGCTTCGAAAGCGGAATCTCCGCGATCGTCTCGGTGACCGTCTCGAAATCGTGACCCGGCAGGATCACCGGCGTCTCTTGCAACGCCATCGGTTTGTGGATGTTGGGATCCATTAGTGTCCGGCGCCCTCTTCAGTCGACGCGTGATGGCCGCCCACCATGGGGTTGTGCGGCAACGCGGGATTCGGGTTCTTCACGGCCGCGAGATACGTCGTGCGCGGCCGCGTGTTGAGATCCTCGAGCATCGTGTAGTTGCGCGAGCTCGTCTTCAGCTTGGCGACGCGGCTGTTCGGGTCGTTGATGTCGCCGAACTCGATCGCCTCGGCCGGGCACACCGCCTGGCACGCCGTGACGATTTCGCCGTCGCGAATGTTGCGATCCTCGCGCTTGGCCTGGATGCGGGCGGCGTTGATGCGCTGCACGCAGTAAGTGCACTTCTCCATCACGCCGCGGCTGCGCACCGTGACGTCGGGATTGCGCTGCATCTTGAAGGTCGGCGTGTTCCAGTCCTGGTACAACAGGAAGTTGAAGCGGCGCACCTTCCACGGGCAGTTGTTCGAGCAGTAGCGCGTGCCGACGCAGCGGTTGTAGACCATGTCGTTCAGGCCTTCGGCGCTGTGCACGGTCGCGGCCACCGGGCAAACCACTTCGCAGGGCGCGTTCTCGCACTGCTGGCACGGCAGCGGCTGCATGTAGGTGTCGGGCGTGTCGGCCGGGCCGGCGAAGTAGCGGTCGATACGCAGCCAGTGCATTTCGCGGCTGGTCATCACCTGCGCCTTGCCGACGACCGGGATGTTGTTCTCGGCCACGCACGCAATCACGCACGCCATGCAACCGGTGCAGGCGTTCATGTCGATCGCCATGCCCCACTGCTGGCCGCGGTATTCCTTGTCGGGATAGAGGGAGATGGTGCGGCCCGCCCCGGGCACGCCGTGCTCCATCGTCTTCACGAACGCCGGGTTTTCCTTGAACTCCTCGAGCGTCGCCGAGCGAATCAGGTTGCGGCCTTCGATCGCCCAGTGTTCCTGGGTGATGCCCAGGTCGTACTCGTCACCGGTGCGCGTCATCGACGCGGCGCCAAAGAACAGCGCGCCCGAACCACGCAGCGCGTAGGCGTTGAAACCGGTCTTGTCACCGACGCGCCCGGCGCGGGTGCGGCCGTAGCCGACCGTGATGGTGATCGAGTCCTTCGCGTGGCCCGGCATCACGAACACCGGCGCCTGCATCGAGCGGCCGTCGTGCCGGATCTCGATCAGGTCGCCGTTGTGAAGGTTGTTGGCTTCGGCGGTCGCGGGCGCCATGTGCGCGGCCGCGTCCCACGTCAGCTTCGACATCGGCTTCGGCAGTTCCTGCAACCAGCCGTTGTTGCCGAAGCGGCCGTCGTAAATGGTCTGGTCGCGGCGGAAGTTGATCTCGAGACCGTCGATCGCGGTACCGGCCGTGATGCGCGTCGCCACGTCGGGTGCCACGGTGATCATGCTCGCCGTTGCCGCCGAACCCTCGATGAAGCCGTCGTGCAGCCACTTGCGCCACGAGCGCTCGAATGCTTCGCTCGCGCTCACGGGTGCGGCGGGTGCAACGGGTGCAACAGGTGCAGCGGGTGCAACAGGTGCAGCGGGTGCAACAGGTGCACCCGTAGCACTCGTAGCACCTGTAGCACCCGTAGCACCCGCGGAGGGCTTATTCGCCATCCAATACTCACGAACAACGTCATAGCCCGCGCGTTCCGGACGATCCGACATCGTCGCAATGATCTCGTGCGCCGACTTTCCGCCATAGAGCGGCTGAATCAGCGGCTGCACGATCGACACGGTGCCGTCGGCGGTGCGCGCATCGCTCCACGCTTCGAGGAAGTGCGCGGCGGGAATGTGCCAGTGGCTCAGCGTGGCCGTCTCGTCGAAGAACAGGCCCGAGTGAATGACCAGGCCGACCTTGCGAATCGCCTCGGCGAACTTGAAGTCCGCGGGCGCGCTGAACACCGGGTTCGATTCGCCGATGATCACGAGCATCTGCACGCGGCCGGCGTTGATGTCCGATACCAGCTCGGCGAATGCGGCGCTCTGCTCCGACGGCACGACTTCCGGCGTCGGCATGTAGGTGACCGGCGCGCCGATCGCGGCGTTGATCGCGTGAGCGATCGCGTGCACCGCGGGCGGCTGCGCGTCGCCGGCGATGACGACCGCCCGGCCCTTGTGCTCGGACAGGTCCTTCGCCACCGCGGACGCAAACGCATCCGTTCCGGCCGGCGCGGTGCCGCTGACACCGCTGACGCCTGCGCCTGCCGCGACGGCGCGCGCAAACGCTTCAACGTGACTGGACTTGAGCGGCAAACGGTTGTCGGCGCGTCCGCCCGTCACGGTGTGATCGGACTCGACGACGTAGAGGCGATTGAGGTTGTCGGCGTTGCCTTCAACGCGGCGGCGCGAGGCAAACTGCCGCATGTACTGCACGTTCTGCGCGCCATCCGCCGCCAGGAAATCGGCGTCGAGCGAGAGGATGACGTCGGCCTTCGTCAGGTCATAGACCGGCTCGGCGTACTGGCCGAACGCGGTGCGCGCGCCGGCGCGGGCGTTGTCGCGATTGACGGGTTCCCACTGGATCCACTTGGCGTTCGGCTGCTGCGCGAGCACCTGCTGGATCTGCGCGGCCAGCGTCGGGGACGCGACCGTCTCGGTGAGGATGCGGAGTCCCGCCCCCTTCGAGCCCGACTGCGCCGACAGGCCGCCGCGCACCGCGGCAATCACCGCGCTCCACGGACGCACGTCGCCGAGCTGCGTGATCGTCTGCGAGCGATCCGGGTCGTACAACGTGAGCACCGAACCCTGCGCGAACAGATCGGTCGCGCCCTTGCTCGCGGGATGATCGGGGTTGCCCTCAATCTTCGTCGGGCGGCCTTCGTGGCTCTCGACCAGCAGGGCGGAAGCGACGCCGCCGAGGGTCATCGCGGTCGCGAAGAACAGCGGCTTGCCCGGGATCTCTTCTTCAGGCTGCCGTACGTACGGAACGATCAGCTCCTGCGGCTGCACCGTGCACGCGGTCACGCCCGCGAGCGCCAGCGACGCGCTCATCAACTTCAGGAAGTTGCGGCGTCCGGTCGGGTCGAGCCACTCCGACGCGTTGGTCGGAAACTCGCGATGCAGGTACTGCTGGAACTCCGGCGTGTCGGCGGCCTGGTCGAGGCTGCGCCACACGTCCGGCCCATCCTGCTGCAGCTTCGCCCGCACGGCGGCTAGATCGATCGACGAGCCTTTGCTTCTGTGAGCGGGCATTTGATCTGTGGTTTCTGGGTTGTCTGCGGCCCTGGTGTTGTTGTTCATCGGTGGCACACCGAGCAGTTGGTCAGGACTTCCTTGCCGGCGATCTTGTATTCGCGCACCAGCTCGGCGCCGAGGTCGGCCTGCGCCTTCGCCGGCACGTACCCCATCGTCGTGATCTGATCGCTCGGGCGAACGTACTTCGCCGGATCGCGATGGCAGTCGAGACACCATTCCATCTGCAGCGACTTCGTCTGGATCATCAGCGGCATGCGATCGACGCGGCCGTGGCACGTTTCGCAGCCGACGCCTTTTTTCACGTGGATGCTGTGGTTGAAGTACACGAAGTCCGGCAGGTCATGGACGCGAATCCAGTTGAGCGGCTTGTCATCGCGGAAGCTGGCGCGCACCGGCTCGAGGTACGGGCTGGTGTTCCAGATCTGCGAGTGACAGTTGATGCACGTCTTGGTCGGCGGAATGCCGGCCGACGGCGAGACCTCCACCGACGTGTGGCAATACCGGCACTCGATGCCAATACCGCCGACGTGATGCTGGTGGCTGAACTGGACGGGCTGTTCGATGTATTGATTGGCAGCGGTCACGAAGTCCGACCGCTGGAGCATCATGACGAGCCAGCCGACGCCGAGCAGCACGAAGACGAGCGCGATGATGCTGGCTTTTGACCAGGCGTTAGCGCTTTTTGGGAATACCTGCGACATGCGAATCCAGCAGCCCCTGGGGTTAGTTGAGCGCGCACAATTCCCCCAAGCTGTTATGGGACGAACGGCGCAAAGCAGCTCACTTTATCTCGATTTACCTGTGTCGAGACTCTTGTGAAAAATTTCTCAAGCGCATTGTATGCCGTGCCTGTGGCTCAGCACAATTGCGACTGGAACAGTCGGAGTTAGATTTTCGTAATTTTCCCGGCCTACTGCTGCCCCGCCGTCGTCGTCGGCTTCGGCGTTTCCTTCTTTTCTTCGCCTGGTACTCGCTCCCACGTATACGACCTGTTGTGTACGTGTTTTTCGAACCACTCCATCTCGATTTGCAGCTTGAACAGGCGATGCCTCAGCTCGGTCCAGCCATGACCCTCACGAGGCGCCACATAAAGATGTGTCGGCACCCCGTTCGACTTCAGTGCCCGGAACATTTCGACCGACTGCGGCAGCGGCACCCGCGGATCCTGTTCCCCGACCAGGAAAATCGTCGGCGTCTTCACCTTGGCCGCATCCTTCAGGGGTGAGTGGTCCCAGAACAGATCGATCGGCGCATTGGCCTGCCAGGGGCTGCCGCCAAACCACGGCGTCCGGAATTCGCGGTGATCGCTCTGCGCATACATCGAAATCCAGTTGGCCGCGCCCGCGCCGCTGCTCGCCGCCTTGAAGCGATCGGTGAACGTCACGATCTTGTTCGTCATGTGGCCGCCGGCGCTCCACCCCATCTTGATCAACTTCGCCGGGTCGGCGATGCCCATCGCAATGACCGCATCGGCGCCAAGCATCACGTCGAGGTGCGATTGCTTGAAGTAGCCCTTCACCATGTCGCGCAGGAACACGTCGCCGTATCCCGTGCTGCCGCGATAGTTCGGGCGCAGCACCGCGTAGCCTTTCGCCGCGTACACCTGGTTGTCGGTGGAGAAACCAAAGCGATCCGATGCCGCCGGACCGCCGTGCGTCTGTACGATCAGCGGATAGCGCGTGCCCGCCTTGTAGTCGAGCGGATACGTCAGCAGGCCCTCGATCGTGACGCCGTCCTGGCCCTTCCACGTGATCTTTTCCTGGCGCGCGGTCTTGAACTTCGCAAGCTCTTCGTCAAACACCGCGGTGACGCGCTTCAGCTGCGCGCCTGCCGCGGCCGCAAGCAGGTGCACTTCGCTCGGCCGCTCGGCGGAGTTGCGCGTGAACACGTGCAGACCGGCATCTTCGTTGAACGACCAGCTCCCGAGGTTGTGATCGCCCTTGGTGATCTGCGTGACCTGCCTGGTGGCAACGTCCACCTTCATGATCTCGTTGTGGACGCCCATGTTGGCGGTGAAGTAGATGCTCTTGCCGTCCTTGCTCCACGCTGCGTTCTCAACTTCGTAGCTCACGTCCGGCAGCAGCACTTTTGCCGCTCCGCCGGCGGCCGGGACCAGGAAGATCTTGTCGTTGTAGTAGATCTCGAACTGTTCGTTCGCGGCGGACGTGAACAGCACCGTCGAGCCATCGGGAGACAGCGACGCGTTGCTCTCCGGCACCATGTTCTTCGTCAGTTGCGTGGCGTTGGCGCCGGTGGCGTCCATCAACCAAACCTCGGTGCGGTCCATGAATTCAAGGAGCGGGCTTGGCATGCGCTGCATCGCGATGCGCTTGCCGTCGGCGCTCAACTCGTAGCCGCTGACGTTCCAGTCACCCTCGGTGATCCGCTTCGTCTTGCCCTCGAGATCCGTCGTCCACAGGTGGCGCTGCTTGAAGTTGCTCTCTTCGAACGCATACACGTCGTCTCGAACGCGATCTTTCTCCTTCTCGTCAGCGGTCTTGTCGTCGGCGGCGACGAAATAGATCGACTTTCCATCGGGCGCCCACGTCAGGCTGCCCGGCGCGGTCGGGTGATTGGTGAGGCGGCGCGCTTCGCCACCGTCAACGTTGAGGAGATAGATCTGGTTGTTCGCATCCGGATCGCGGCGCGTGGTGAACGCGATCTGCTTGCCATCCGGCGACCAGCGCGGGCTGTTCTCGCCGCGCTCGCCAAACGTCAGCTGCACCTGGCCGGTGCCGTCCGCGTTGATGCGATAGATGTGGCCGACGCGGCGGTTCGCCTTCCAGTCAGCCTTCTCGATCGTGAACAGGATCTGCTTGCCGTCCGGCGACAGCTGCGGATCGCCGAGCACGGACTGCTCGAGCGCGTCGACGAACGTGCGGCCGCGTTTCTCCTGCGCCCCAACCGGCGCGAAGACCAGTGCGCCCAACACCAATGCGAGGGTGATTCGAACGTGCTTCATAGAAAGTCGCTCCTGAGCGACCTGATACTACCGCTCAGAGCGGACCCAAAGCCGCACTTTTGTCCCGATAAGCACAACCATAGAAGCTCCTTGACAATCTCATCCCTGCGGCGCATAACTAGCATCCTGCCAGCGCATGGTGGCGGGCCACCCGGTGCTTCCCCCACTGTCGGTAGCCTCCACTGTGCGCTTCGGCTTTTGGCTTGAATGTGGCCGCCAATCGCGCCGTGGCGCGTAGCGCGAAGGCGGATATAGTCTCCCCAACAACTCATGAGCGACGACCGCAAGTACCGTCAACGCGGCTACCAGGACGACAATCGCGACCGGCCCAAGGG
>DATMJU010000173.1:0-6468 GCA_035553795.1 Vicinamibacterales bacterium | reverse complement strand
CAACAGCGTCGCGCTGGCGTTCTCGATTCCGTCCGAAGTGCTGGACGTGATTGAAGGCCTCGCGAAGGGGCGTAAGGGACTCTGACGCTGAAGTTAGCAGTTAACAGTTGACAGTTCGCAAGGGCGGCGCGGCCTGAGAGGTGGCGCCGCCCTTTGTATGTACAATCCGCCCGTGGGCGACCACGTCTTCTTCTACGGTACGTTGATGTCCCCCTTTAACAGGCCGGGCCGTCAGCGTGTGACCCCAAAGCTTCAATCCCGGGGCCGCGGTGCGATCAACGCCGCGTTGTTTGATCTCGGTATCTATCCAGCTGCCATTCCCACGGATGACGCCAGCAGAGTCTGGGGCGAGGTCTACGAGACCGCCGACCTTCAGTCAGTGCTTTCTGTGCTCGATGAGATCGAGGGCTACCGGCCCAGCGAACCCGATCGCAGCCTCTATACGCGCGTGCTGGCGGATGTGACGCTCGAGGATGGCAGCAGCGTCAAGGCGTGGGTGTACTTCTACAATGCGCCGCTTGGCCAGGCGCAACGCATCGCGTCAGGTGACTACTTGAATCACCTGGGCCTGGCCACCGATTAGATCCACCGATTTAGATCCACCGATTAGATCCACCGATTATCGTTCGGTTTTTTCCTTTGCCAGTTCATCGACGAAGTGCGCGATCGCGGCCGCGACGCGTTCAGAGAGCTCGATGAATTCGACGCCCGACCGGTAGGTAATCACATCCTGATCGACGTCGCTGATGCGCGAATGCGCGATGCGTCCCTTGACGACGACGGAGCGCTCGCCGAGGGTGAGACGAAAATCGTGAAGGGAATCCAGTTGCAGCGGGAACCCGGTCTCCACCTGCATGCCGCCGTGACTCATCTGGCGGACCGCAGACGGCTGAAAGACCATTACCTCGCCGTTAAGCGCTCCCAGGAGTTCGACGCGCTCGGAATCCCGCTTGTCCGAGGCCATTGGCTCGGAATTATAGCGTAGGCCTCTCCGCCGACGTAGGTCAGGATCGGCAGCCTGCGCGTGGCCGGATCGAGCTGCAGCATCTGCAGCACCTGGCAGGCCTCCTCATCGTCCGGCGCAAAGCAGAGGACCACGAGATCGGGACGCCGTTGGCGAATGGCGATATACGGGGTGGAGTCCTTGTCGAGGAACTCGACGCGGAACCGGTTCGAGCCAAGCATTGGCTCAACGCCGATCAGGGCTTCTGGACCCGCCCCAATGACCAAAGCTCTTGGCAGGGTGCTGGAGGTTGGCGTGAGGCCGGTCATATGCGTCGTCTCCTTGCTTCCTTCAATACAGGAAGCGTGCCAGACGGAAATTGCGCTTTCCCTACAGAAATAGACGTATGCCGGGTCCTAAAAGTGACAGGAATAGAATCTATAGATGACGTTTTTTGGCAACTTTGTTGATGGCACGTGGGGCCCGTCCAAATCCGGCGCCACTCTCGAAAACCGTAATCCCGCAAATACGAGCGAGCTCGTCGGCGTATTCCCCGACTCAACGACAGCCGATGCTGAGTTGGCGATCGCTGCCGCGAAGAAGGCGTTCCAGTCGTGGCGGCTGGTGCCGGCGCCAAAGCGCGCCGAGCTGTTGTTCAAGGCGGCGCAGATTATCGCCGCGCGCAAGGAGGAGTTCGCGCGCGACATGACGCGCGAAATGGGCAAGGTGCTCGACGAGACGCGTGGCGACGTGCAGGAAGCGATCGACATGACGTACTTCCTGGCCGCGGAGGGCCGCCGGCTGCACGGACAGACCGCGCCCTCCGAGTTGCGCGACAAGTTCGCGATGTCGCTGCGGCAGCCCATCGGCGTGTGCTCGATGATCACGCCGTGGAATTTCCCGATGGCGATTCCGTCGTGGAAGATCATCCCGGCGCTGGTGTGCGGCAATACCGTGGTGTTGAAGCCGTCGGAGCTGACGCCGCTGTCGTCGGTCCACTTCGTCAAGGTTCTCGAAGAGGCGGGGGTGCCGCCGGGCGTCGTGAACCTGGTGACGGGCGGGCCGGCGGTCGGCGAGGTCCTCACCACCCATCCCGACGTCTCAGTGGTTTCGTTCACGGGATCGACCGCGGTCGGCAAGCTCGTGAACCAGAACGCGGCGCCGTTCTTCAAGAAGGTGCACCTCGAGATGGGCGGTAAGAACGCCATCATGATCATGGAGGACGCGCAGCTCGAGCTGGCGCTCGAAGGCTGCCTGTGGGGAGGATTCGGCACGACCGGGCAGCGCTGCACGGCGGCCAGCCGGGTGATCATCCACGAGCAGGTCCACGATCGCTTCGTCGAGTCGTTCGTGAAGCGCGCGGCCGCGCTGCGCGTCGGCGATGGTCTCGATCCCGCGACGCAGATGGGGCCGTCGATCAGCGAGAAGCAGCTGCAGAAGGTGATGGGCTACGTCGAGATCGGCAAGCAGGAGGGCGCCACGGTGGCGTGCGGCGGCAAGCGGCTCACGTCTGGCGCGCACGCCAACGGCTTCTTCCACGAGCCGACCATCTTCACCAACGTCACGCCGTCGATGCGCATCGCGCGCGAAGAGATCTTCGGGCCGGTGGTGTCGGTGATCAAGGTGTCGTCGCTCGACGAAGCGATTGCGGTCGCCAATGACGTCGCCTACGGCCTGTCGTGCTCCATTTATACACGCGACATCAACCGCGCGTTCACGGCGATGCGCGATGTGTATACCGGGATCTTCTACGTGAACGCGCCGACGATCGGCGCCGAGGTGCACTTGCCGTTTGGCGGGACCAAGGCGACGGGCAACGGGCACCGCGAGGCTGGCCTCGCGGCACTCGATGTGTTTTCAGAATGGAAATCGGTCTACGTGGACTTCAGCGGCAAGCTGCAGCGAGCGCAGATCGATTGAGAGGGGGCCTGGGTCTTGGGTCGTGGGTCTTGGGCGTTGCCCAATTCCCAGTTCCCAAGACCCAAGACCCTTTAGAAGCGCAGCCCCGCCGAGATGCGGAACGTGCGGCCGCCGTTACCGTTCGTGCCGCCGAAGCCGGTCGGCGCGTAGGTCGGGATCGCGGTCTGGTTCAGGTTGGTGACGGTGTTGCCGCTCGCCTTGCCGAACTGTGCTGACTGCGTGTAGCCGGTGCGGAGGCCGAGGCCGTCCGCCGCCGAGGTCGCGTCCTGGCTGACCGTGGTGTTCCACGCGATCAGCTTCTGGTTGTTCATCACGTTGTAGAGGTCAACCTTGACCCACGGACGCAGGTCGCGGAAGACGGGCACGTTGTAGTGCGCCGAGACGTCGAACAGGCCGTAGCCCTTGAACGTCTCCGAACCGCGCTCTCCGAAGAACACCATCGCGGTGCCGAGCGAATCCGGGTAACCGGCGGCCGTCAGCAGCGCGCGCTGCGTGGTGGTCGGCGCGACGTTGCGCTGCGCCAGGGTGTAAGCCAGGCCTGAATCCACGCGCAGCAGACCCGACAGCGACAGCGAACCGGCGCGGCCCAGGCCGAGGTCGTAGATGGCCCAGGCGCGAACCTTGTGGCGCTGGAAGCTCTGGAGACGGCCCTCGGGGTAGTGACGCGCTTCGCTCGTCGCCTCCGGGTAGTCGCCGATGATCGAGGTCGAACCCGGCGTGTTGGTGCCTTCACCTTCGTAGTTGCCGTGGTTCTTCAGCTGCAACGTGTAGTTGCCGTTCACCGTCAGGCGATCGAAGAAGCGATAGCGTGACTGGAAGACCATCGCCTGGTATTCGCGCCAGCCGATGTCGCTGTTGCGATACACGACGTTGCTGACGCGGCCGGCGCTGATGCCGTTGAAGGTCACATCGGTCGTGCCGTCGGCAATGGTCGTGAAGTCCTCGACCATGTTGCCGGTGCGGCGGAACACGTAGCTGACTTCGCCGTAGCCCTTGCCGCCGCCGACGGTGCGGCCGAGCGAGGCGCTGAATTCGTGCGTCAACGGCGTCTTGACCTTCTCGTCCACGAAGATGTTCGCGAGCGGCACTTCGACGCGCTCGAGGTTCGACGGGGTGATCGGGTAGTTGGACAGCGCGAAGCCGGCGGCGCAGGTGGTCTCGTAGCCGATGCAGTCGGGACCGGTGTAGTAGCGCGACAGCGTGGCGGGGCTGCCGACCGGGCTGTTGCCGCCGACCTGCGCTTCGCTGTAGCGGCCCGAGTACTGGCCGTAGGTGGCGTGCAGCACGGTGGCGCCGTCGCCGGTGAGGCTGTAGCTCATGCCCACGCGGGGCACGATGCGCGGGTTGGTGTTGACGCTGACGATCTCGCCGGTCGATTCCACCTTGACCTGCTCGAAGCGGAGGCCGAGCTGCGCCGTCAAGCGATCGCTGATCGTCCAGTTGTCCTGGAGGAACGCCGAATTGTTGTTGATGTTCATCGTCGCGCCGCGCGTGGCGACGTAGTTCTCGACGTAGGTCTCACCAGGCACGAAGTGCGGGACCGGCAGGCCGCCCTGCAGCACGAAGTCCGCGTTGAATACGTAGGAGGTCGACGACTGCGAGTTGCCGCCAGTGCGCTGGCTGCGGAAGAACTCGTAGCCGATCTTCGTCTCGTGGCGGCCGGCGGCGTTCCAGAACGCCGTGGCGTTACCGGTGATCTGCTGGTTGTTGCGGTTCTCCGGGTCGGTCGCGTCGAAGTACGGCGCGTTGTAGAGGCACGCGCAGGTCAGCGAGATGAACGGCGAATCCACGATGTTCGTGCTCGTGCCGCCATCATCGGCGAACTTGAACTTGCGCTGCGAGTACTGCGCCTCGAACATCAGGTTGCCCTTCAGTCCGCGGTAGTTCGCGAAGTAATACCAGTTCGGGTTGGTGCGATCGACCTCGCTGGCGGGATCGATGATGAAGCTCTGGAGGCCCGAGTTGTTGGTGCGCTCGCGGTAGTTGTTGAGATAGCCGCCCTGCACCGTGTGGTTCGGACGAACCGTGCCCGTCAGCTTGATCTCACCGCGGCGGTTCATGTCCTCCGAATCGAGCGTGATGCCCGTTTCCGCAAGGGTGGTCGGCGTCAGCGTCTTCTGGTAGCGGCCGGCACCAAAGAACCAGAGGCGGTCGCGGAGGATCGGACCGCCGAACGTGGCTTCCTGCGTGTTCTGCAGGTCGTCCGTGTAGTTGGTCACCGACTTGGCCGCGCCCGTTGCCGGGTTGGTGGCCGAGCTCTCGAACGGCGTCTCCACGGTCCACGCCGGGTTGAGGAAGTTGATGCGGTAGCTGCCGGTGAACCGGTTGCCGCCGCTCTTGGTGACGGCGTTGACGACGCCGCCGCTGAAGCGGCCGTACTCGGCGGAGATGCCCGAGGTCAGCACGGTGGTTTCCTCGATGGCGTCCTCGATGAACAGGTTCTGCGGGTTGGCGAACAGGTTGTCGTTGACGTCGACGCCGTTGACCATGAACACGTTGTCCCACGCGAACGCGCCGTTGATGACGACCTGTCCCGCATTGGGCGAGCGTTCCGTCAGGTTCGGCGACAGCGTGGCGATGCCCTGGATGGTGCGGGCAGTCGCGAGCGCGTCGATCTCTTCCTTGCGGATGTTGGCGCCGACGGTGGGCGAGGCGATGACCGATGGCGTCTCGGCGACGACCTGGACGGATTCGGTCAGCGTGCCGGTGCGCAGCGTCACGTTCTGCGTGACCTGCAGGCCGACGGACACCGCGGTGGTCTGCTTGACCGAGGTGAAGCCGGCCAGCTCGAAGGTGACTTCATACTGCCCGGCGGGCAGCGCGGCCAGCGTGTAATTGCCCTCAGCATCGCTGACGGTCGAACGCGGCCCCTGCAACGCGGCCGAGGTGGCGGTGATGGTCACTCCGGGAACGGCAAGGCCCTGCTGGTCCTGCACCGTGCCGCGAATGGTTCCGGTCTGCACGCCCTGCGCCGCAGCGCTGGCCTGGAAGCCGGACACAAACATGAGAGCTATCAGGACTGCAGCGGCGCGCGCGCTGATCAGGCCCGAGAGTCGGTTACGCATATGGTTTCTTCTCTCCTTGAAAACTCAACCGTTCGCTCGACGCGCCGAATGCCGGCGCGTGAAGGTCGGTTCGAACGGTTGTTCTAATAGAAAGTCCGTGCCACTGGAGTGGGACGAATGAAATTTTTAAGTGCTTGCCTTGGAGGGGCTTATGGGATCGACCGCAAGCGGACAGTGACGAAACGAACAATCAGCGGTATTGTCCGCTCAAAAAATTGGATTCGCGCTGTGACGAATAGCAGTTATTGCTGTGGTGGTCTGGCTTCTACCTGATGCGCGCGCGAATCGCTTTCTCGAGTTCAGGGTTCACCTTGAATCCGGTCTTCTTCGCGGCCTCGAGCGTTGTCAGCGCGAGCTCAAAGCGATCGGTCTCGAGGTACACCACCGCGAGATTGTTGAGCGCTTCGCCCGATCGGCGATCGGCCTCCACCGCAGCCTTGAATGCGCGTTCGGCGTCCTGGAGTTTCCCCGAACGGAAGTACGAACTGCCGAGCGACAACGACACCCACGCGGGCACCGCGTTCTCGATCGTGACGCTGT
>DATMJU010000172.1:0-7303 GCA_035553795.1 Vicinamibacterales bacterium | reverse complement strand
CGTCACGGTGGACCAGGGCGGCTCGGGCGGATCCGACGCGCTGCAGACCGACGGCTACCCGATGCGGCGGGTGGCCGCCGAGGCGCGCCGCGTGCTGCTCGACCTGGCGGCGGCGCACTTCGGCGTGCCGGTCACGGCGCTGGCGGTGAGCGACGGCGTCGTCAGCACGAAGACCGGCGACTCGGCCGATCGCGGCATCACCTACGGCGAGCTCATCGGCGGCAGGAAGTTCAACGTCACCTTGTCCGGCCGCAACGTCGACGCCACCACCGGCAAGGCGGCGCTGAAGCCGGTGCAGGCGATGAAGAACGTCGGCAAGTCGCCGCGGCGTGATGACATCCCCGCGAAGGTGAACGGGTCGCAGCGCTGGGCGGTGGACATGAAAGTGCCCGGCATGCTGCACGCGCGCCACGTTCGCCCGCCAGTGGTCGGCGCAACGCTCAAGGCGATCGATGACGCATCGGTGAAGAACGTGCCCGGGCTGGTCAAGATCGTCAGCCGCGGCAACTACGTGGCCGTGGTCTGCGAACGTGAAGAGCAGGCGATCCGCGCCGCGCGCCAGTTGAAGATCGAGTGGACGCCGCCCGCGACCGCGCCCTTCCCGTCATCCGAGAACCTGTTTTCCTTCATGCGCGCCGCCACGCCTTCCTCCACCGGAGAGCCGGCGATCGTCGGCGATGTCGCCGCGGCCCTGGCCGGAGCGGTCACGAAGCTCGAAGCCCACTACGACGTGCCCTTCCAGGGACACACCGCCTTCGGGCCGGCGCATGCGATGGCCGATCCCTCGAACGGTCAACTGACCATCTACTCCAACGACATGAAGTCGTACGGCATGCGCGCCGGCGTGGCGCAGTTCCTGAAGATGCCGAAGGAGAAGATCCGCGTCGTGTGGATGCACGGACCGCAGGCCTACGGCCGCACCGCCGCCGATGATGCCGGATTCGAAGCAGCCTTCCTGGCCACCGAACTCGGCAGGCCGGTACGCGTGCAGTGGTCGCGGCAGGAAGAACACGCGTGGGATACCAAAGGTCCGGCCTATGCCGTGACGATGCGTGGCGGACTCGACGCGAACGGTCAACTCGTCGCGCTCGATTACGAGGCGCGCGCCGCCGACTTCAACCACGTCGGCTACAACGAACACGATACCGTGCTGATCTCGCAGTTGATGGGACAGCGAAAGACGCCGGCCCGCGGCCGCGCCTCCTTTCCGTCCGACAAATACGGCATTCCCAATCGCCGCATGGCCGGCAGCGTGGTGCCGATGCCGCTGGCCTGGGAGACGCCGGTGCGCATGGGCAACCTGCGCGATCCCGACGGTCCGCAAGTCACCTTCGCGTCCGAGAGCTTCATCGACGAACTGGCGTTTGCCGCGAAGGCCGATCCGCTCGCCTTCCGTCTCGCGTTGCTCGAGCGGGGCACCGGAGACGATGCGGGATTCAAGCGCGCGCGTTCGATCGCGTGCATGAAAGCGGCGGCGGACAAGTTCGGCTGGGACACGCGTCCCTCGCCGAAGCCGCGCACCACTGGCGACATCGCCACCGGGCGCGGAGTGGCATACGCGTATCGCAGCGAAACCGTTGCCGTCGAGATCGTCGAGGTGGAAGTCAATCGTCGCACCGGCCGCATCTGGGTCAAGCGCATCGTCTGCGCCCACGATTGCGGGCTGGTGATCAATCCGGAAGCGGCCACGCGAACGCTCGAAGGCGGGCTGCTGCACTCGGTGAGCCGGGCGTTGCACGAGGAGGCCCGCTTCGATGAGTCGAAAATGCTGACGGTGGACTGGGTGACGTCACCCACGATGACACACGCGGATGTGCCCGAACGCATCGACATCGTGCACGTCAACGGCGATCCGAATCCGAATCGCCCGGACTTGCGGCACTACGGCGCCGGCGAAACCGTCTGCAAGCCGATGCTGGCGGCGGTGGCCAATGCGGTATTCGACGCAACCGGCGTGCGCATGCGACGGCTGCCATTCACGGCGCCGCGCGTGCTGGCCGCGCTCAAGGCGTAGACTGCAGCCGTTCGGGCGACGCGGCGACCTTGGCCACGATCCGCTGTAGCTGCGACAGCGAGAACGGCTTGAACAGGACGCGATCCGCGTACGCGGCGAGCAACTCCTCGTCGCGCGGATTCGCAGGGCCGCCGGTAATGATCACCGTTCGCTCGGCCAGTTCACCATAGCGAGGGCGGCACTGCTCCAACCATTCGTGCGCACCGCCGTCAGGCATCATCAGGTCGCACAGCACCACATCAGGCACCGCGCCGCCCTGCACGCGCTCCAGCGCTTCCTTGATCGACCCCGCCGACGACACGTCGAACAGCACGCTGCAGACGTCGTGCAACATCTCGCGCACGTCAGGCTCGTCATCCACGATCAGCAACTTCAGGTTGGCTCGCTCACCCGTCACCGCCGCGAGCGGGGCAGGCGCTTCCGGCTGGCGATCCGTCCACGGCAGGTGCAACGCCATCTCCGTGCCCTCGGCAGACGTGCGCAGCATCCTCAGGTCGCCCTGCTGGCTGCGCATCAAGCCCTTGGACACGGCCAGTCCCAGCCCGCTGCCCCGGCCGATCGCCTTGGTCGTCACGAACGGCTCGAACAGCCGCTCCTGCACGGTCTCCGGGATGCCGGGTCCGTTGTCCGTGACCGACACGCGCACTTGCCCGCCATCCCGTTCGGCCCTGAGATGAATGCGCGGATCCCGCGGCCGCGACTCGAGCGCGTGGGTCGCGTTGACGATCAGGTTCTCGATCACCTGCGACACCAGGCCCGGATCACCGAGCGCCGTGAGTCCTTCGTCGGTATCCACCGATACGTGCACGCCGGCCAGGTGCCGCTCCACCATGCCGATCGCGTTGCGCAACACCGGCGCCACGTGGAACGGCTCGACGCGCGCGATGTCGTTGGTGCCCACCCGGCCCGCGTCGAGCAGCCGGCGCACGATGCGGACGACGCGATCGGTGGCGGCGAGCGCGCCGTCAACATAGCGCGCCTGATCGTGATGGCGGCCGTCGGCGCCAAGATCGCGGATGCGTTCCAGGCTGTGCTGCACGACGGCGATGGGATTGTTGATCTCGTGCGCGACGCCCGCCGTCAGGCGGCCGAGCCCTGCCAGCCGCTCGTTCGCCGCGAGGGCGGCCTGCGCATCGAGCATCGCCCGGGTTCGCGTTTCCACCTCGTGCCTCAGTTCGAGCGATGCGTGCTCGAAGCGGTGCACCTTCGCGTTGAACCGGCGCTCGTGCATGATGCAGACGATCGTCGCCAGGATGATGCTGCCCAGGTCAAGCAGCAGCGGCATCTCGATCACCCCCGCGCTCGCCAGGGTGTCGTTCACCGCCAACACCGCAAGCGTCACCGCGCCGGCAATCGGCAATCGTGCGTGCCAGCCTTCATGCCAGCGGTGGCGGGCATTGCGGCCGACGAGGATCATTCCGGCGCAGAGATAGCCGTAGCACGCCAGCCCCACGGCCGTAGGCTGCGGGGTCCGGTACGTCACCCCCAGCCAGCTCACCGTGAATGTGAAGAGTTCACGCGTGATCAGCAGGCCGGGCACGAAGCCCGCCGCGGCGATCAACACGCCAACCACGATGATGGCGCGCTCGGATTTGTAGAGCGGGCGCTCATCAATTGACGCCAGGTACCACACCCAGGACGCGCAATGCGCGACCGCAAACGCCAGGGCCACCTGCACCGATGCTGCGATCGTGTCCGCCGGCAGATCGAGGACGAGGACGACGTCGAACGCGCAGTATCCCGCGGCGGTGGCCGCAACCATCGCAAAAGGACGGCGTTCAGACCAGATCGGCGACCGCGACATCCCGAAGGAGAAGGCGGCCATCAACAGGCCTGCGGCGGCCCCGAGGAGGCCGATGATGGCAACGAAGTTCAGCATTACGCAGTTCGACTTTACGTAATCGGCAACACCCGGAGGAACTTGAATTGCTCTTGAGGAAAAATCGGGATGCCTCTATTTATGCCAAATTCCGGCCAGAATCACTACACCTGGGGCGTCCACTTCCAGCGTCAGGTGTCGCCTGAACGGGCCGAATTTCGAGCCCCAAAGGGCTCATTTGCGCGGCATGTCACTTGCACGATTCACCGGTAGCCAGCGGAGTAAAGGAAGGTTCACCGTGAATCTCAGAATGGCAACTGTGTCAGCGCTTCTGGCATGTATGGTCACCGCTCAGCCGGCGCCGCTGTTGGCGCAGGGCCGGTGGGATCGCCAGGATCGGTGGGAAGAACGCCGGGAACGCGAGCGGGAGAAAGAGCGCCGCGAGCGGCAACGCGAACGGGCGCGGGAGCGCCGTGAGGACATGCGCGAAGCGCGCCGCGAATATCGCGAGGAGCGGCGCGAGGCGTACTGGGATGCGTCGCGCTATTACCGCCGTGACGATCGCCGCTATCGGGCGCAGCGCCTGAATCGCAACGATCGCATCTACCGCGGCTCCGACAACCGCTATTACTGCAAGCGCGATGACGGGACCACCGGGCTGATTGTCGGCGGCGTGTCGGGTGCCGTGCTGGGCAACATCATCGCGCCCGGCGGCTCGAAGGTCCTCGGCACGATCATCGGCGGCGGCGCCGGCGCCCTGATCGGCCGCGCCATCGACGACGGCGACATCGTGTGCCGGTAGGCGCAGTGACTTACTGCGCCGTGCAGTCGGGCGCCTTGCCACCGTTCGGCCGCAGGTAGCCCACGTAGTACTCCATGTTTGCGGCGATGGCCTTGCGGCGCGCAGGGTCATCGCCGATGATGCTCGCCGCTCCCTCAACCCACACGGTGCCGCACGCAGCGGCCGGCTTGTCCGATCGCACGCAGGCGACGAACTCGCTGAACGACTTCCGATACACGTCGAACTGCTCACGCGTCATCGGCCGCCCGTGCCCGGGGATCGCGGTCTGAAACGGCGTCGCCCACACTTCATCCATCGACGCACGCCACTTGTCCGGGCACGCGGTCTCGAAGAACGGCACCGGCATGGTGACGAGGTCGCCGATCACCGCGGTTCGTGACGCGGGTTCGTAGATCCACACGTCTGCGTCGCTGACGGCGCGGTCGGTCACGCGGACGTCGAGCAACCGGCCGGCCAGCGACAACAGGCCCGACTTCGTGACCGGCACGTCCGGCCGCAACTGATGGCTCGCCTCCATGGTCGCGATTGAAATCTGCATCTCTTCGCGGCGCACGGGATCGGTCACGTCGTTGATCTGTTTCTTCGTGTTCTCGAAGCTGCGCGCGAGGAAGCCGCCTGGCGCCAGCACCTTGTCGATCGCGTTGGTCGTGTAGACCTGCGCCTTCGGATAGACGGCCTTGAGACGGCCGTTGCCGCTGGAATGATCGAGGTGCCAGTGCGTGTTGACGATCGCGGCGATCGGGCGCTGGCGCTGCCTGGCAAACGCCAGGATCCCATCGGTCAACTGCGAATGCCGGCCGGTGTCGACGACGATCAAGCCGTCCGGCGCGTCGAAGATGATGGTGTTGCCATCGGGGCCGCGGCCCGGGGCGCCGGTGGTGCGAATCAGGTGCATGCCCGGCGCGATTTCGACGGGCGCTTCGGTCGAGACGTTCTGCGGCGCGGGCGCCTGCAACAGCGTTGCAATCAGGAACAGTACGAACGGCATCGCATCTCCTCGCGCGAAATCTTCACATAACGAACGCGGCCGTGGGCCGCATTCGTCACAGGGATGAACGCGCGCGAGGCCTCAGCGCTTCTCGAACGCGCCCCGCAGCTTTTCGGCGAGGGTGCCGAGCGACGCCGTGGGCGCGGCGGCCTGCCTCGACGTGTAGTCGCGCAATTCCGCCTTCTCACGCTGTTCGGCAACCGCCTTCTTGCTGACGCGGATACGGCGGTTGGCCTGGTCGACCTCGAGCACCACCACTTCCACTTCGCTGCCAATCGGGAACGCCTTCTTGAGGTCGGCGTCACGATCGAGGCCGGTCTCCGCTCCCGGCATCAGCCCGGTCCGGCCGGGAGCGAGGAATACGAACACGCCGAACTTTTCGTGGCGCTCCACTTTGCCGGCGATGATCGCGCCCGGGACGATTGCGTTGGGCGCGGACGCCTCGCCTGCACCCGTCGCCGATGCGGCGCGCGAGGTACCGTCTTCAACGCGGGCGAGGCCAATCCGCTTCTGGGCCGCGTCGATGCTGAGGATTTCGAACGCGCCGGTTTCTCCGACAGCGATCGACTTCGCCCACCCGCCCGCGGGACCACTTGGAGGGAACGTGGATGCGTGCGCGAGCCCCTCGACGCCTGGCTCGAGTTCGACGAACGCGCCGAAGTCGGCGATGCGCGAGACCTTGCCGGTACGGACCTGGCCTACCTCGTAGGCGCTCGTGACGGCACTCCACGGATCGTCCTGCAGTTGCTTCAAGCCGAGCGAGATCTTGCCGGTCGCTTCGTCCACGCGCAGCACCTTGACGGTGATCTGATCGCCGGGCGCTACCAATGCCGCCGGACTGGTGATTCGCGCCCAGCTCATCTCGGACACGTGCAGCAGCCCCTGGATGCCGCCGCCGAAATCCACGAACGCGCCGAAATCAAGCACCGACGCCACCCGACCGGTGAGCACCGCTCCGGGCACGATCGACTTGCGCACCTGATCGGCATCGGCGAGCTGCTGCTCCTCGAGGAGCTTGCGGCGCGAGACCACGACGTCCTTGCCGCCGTTCTTGTACTCGATGATGCGGAACGGATAGGTGCGGCCAACGTGCACGTTCGGATCCGCGGTGCGCGCGGTGTCGATCTGCGACAGCGGGCAGAACGCGCGCTCGCGCGCGATGCGGACTTCGTAGCCGCCTTTCACCGCTTGCGCGACCTTGCCTTCGACGGCCATGCCGCTGTTGAACGCGTCCTCCAGCTCGCGCAGGGTGGCGGCATTGCGCACGCCCTTGCGCGACAACGTGATGCCGCCGCTCGTCGACACCACCATCGCGGTGATGCGATCGCCGACCGACACCTCGATGTCGCCTTCGTCGTCTTTCAGCTCGGCGACATCGATCTCCGCCTCGCCCTTGCCGCCGATGTTGATGAAGGCCACTTTCGGGCCGATCGACACGATGGTGCCGTCGACCTGCTGGCCGCGGCTGAACTGGCGCGCCTTGACGGACGCCTCGAACATTGCGGCGAAATCTTCTTCCTGCTCGCTCACGTCGCTACTCCCATGGGCCAAGGAGGGCCCAATCCTCGATGGTATCGCGATTCAGCGCGCCGGCGGTTGGACCGGCGTGAGCGGGTTAGCGACGATCCAGCCCGGCAGTGGTGTTTATCCAGCGTTCATAAAGGAAATCGAATGATCAGG
>DATMJU010000171.1:0-4036 GCA_035553795.1 Vicinamibacterales bacterium | reverse complement strand
CAGTACCACCGGTCCCGCCGTCGCCACCATTGCCGCCGTGGCCTGGCCGTCGATGGCAGTAGCATGCGCCGCTGCATGCCTCGCGCCCGCGTGCGCCGTCACTACCGTGCCCGCCGTGCTGACCCGGCTGGCCCGCTCCTCCACGTCGGCCACCCAACCGCAGGTCGGGTAAACCTTGCGGCGTTCGCTGCACATAGATGGTCACCGCCGGCGCGGCTCCCAACACGTCGCCGTCGAATCCGGCAGCCCCGGTGACCCCATTGCTTCCGGTCCCACCGTCTCTGCCGCGATTGCCGGATCCAGGCGAGTAGACGTTTCGATCATTCGCTGGCGAGCCCGTCGCCGCGCGGTTCGGCACCATGGCCGCCCGTGCTGCTGGCGCCCTTTCACGATCCTCACAGGTGATCTCATTGACCTGGGAATAGAGGATCTCCTCGGTGATTATCGTCAGCGAGGACACTTCCTTACCGATGACCAAACGGCCGCTTTCGGCGAAGTCAACCAACGAACCAATGATTACGGCATCGGTTACCGGGTTCGGCACCAGATGCAATGCGTCATCTAGGGCGCGAACAGACGCAAGCTTCTGGAAGCCACCGCCGACCTTGATCAAAGATGCCACAATCGGTGTCGAAAAGTTCGGCAGTAGCAGTTCCGGCTGTGGCCAAGCCACGTAGTAACCCGGATGGATCACTCGCCGCCCGCGCACGTGGAACGTTCCAAGAGACGATAGGTCACCCACTCCCGCCGCATCCATCAGTGCTCGTGCCTCGGCCACCGCCAAGAAACGGTTGAATGGATTGAGCAAACCTCGCACTTCGATGACCGCAGCCTCTGGGGCAATTCTTGTTACGGCGTCTGTAATCACGCGCGAGTTTGTCAATATGGAGCGCAGGGGCATACGCGTGGCGAACGGCGTGGGGTCTATCCCCTTCGCGTATCCCACCCAGCCGTAGACAGTGGACGGTGAGAACCGACGCGATTTCCGCTCGGAAGGGAAGGTGCGACTGATCACCTCCATCAACTCGGGAGGCGATGCGCCAGCCAGATCCTCACGACTGGCAATGCCTATGGACGCCAGAGCCTCGGCCGTGTGGCGACCGAAGCCTGCCGCGTGGAGCATCTGGGAGTGCAAACGGAGTGCCGCCAAGCGCTCTTGGGGAAGGCCTACACGACGGGCCAATGCACCCAATGGGCTGGTAGCCAGTTGGTCGGCGTCGACTTTGCGCGACCTTAGTGCGGCGACTTCGCGGGGCCAATCGTCCCCTAGGTCGGCGAGGTCGGAAGCCGTCTTGGGCCCGACCGGCCGCTTTGCAGCCGGGTCGTCGTCGACATCTATCACGAGTGGGTGCACCCAGGAGCCGGCGTCGAGGGCTCGGCTGGTGCCTACGATGACGCCCAGCTGGTTAGTCACCTCGAGCTCGAGCATGTCCGGTCGAACCGCATCGACTGCGGAACCGAAGCGCAACAGGAAGGTGCCCGCAGCGTTCGTGATTGCTGTCGTCAGCTGATCACCGGTCGAACCACTCATCGCGCGGACCCGATAGCCTCTCAGGTCTGCTCCCGGTACGCGATTGCGGATAGCGCCATGGATGCGCAATTCAGTTGGCCGGTTCGCTGGCTGCATCACGCGCTGACTCCCGCCCGTATCGCTGCATGTCTCAGCGATCGCAGTGTGGCAGTCGTCGAGAGGCGGGGCAATTGGGAACATCCCTACGACGCCCTAATGCGCGCGGTCGAAGGACGGTCGTGTTTTGCGCATCGCGAGCCCGTCGGTAGGCTGCTGTCCGAATAAAGGGTCGCGAGGAGATCGTGCGGACGTTCCGCGATTGGTGGCGCCGAGCCTGCCCGCCTTGCCGGCGGCGGACTTCGTGTGGGTTAGCGGCTAGAGGGGACGCGGTGCGGTCCCGAGCAGCTCGCCGCAAGCTGGGCACCAGTTCGCCCAACCGCCGCGCACTATCGCCGCTCGCTCCGTGGTCGAGTAATCAGTAGCGCCCACCGGCGTTTCGGGAAAGCGCCACCGTAGCCGTCGGACCGTGGAGGGCCGCGGATCGGGTGGGATTTCATCATCCCAGCCGAGGAACGGCACCTTCTTGCGGCAGGATGGGCACTCGATCGCGCCGACCCGATATCCGAGCGCCCTGGGTCGTCCAGACGAGAGGGTCCGGGACACCGTCGGCTTCGCGAGCGGACGGACGTCACTGTTGGCCGCCAACTGGCGAGCTCGATCCTCTGCGGCGAACTTCGTGCGCAACTTCCTAATGGCGTCACAGTCGACGCAAAGAAGGCGTTTGCCGGCAGCGACGATCGGCCATGTCGCCGGGTCGGCACCGACCTCGACGGCCACCTCCACCCACGGCACGCCAGCCGGAGCGGCGCGTGCGTGCTCGGTTCGATGGGTCACGAACACCTCGACCGCGAAAACCAACTCGTCGCTCGCGTTGAGCAGGGCAACGTCGACCCGCCGGTCGGACCCGGCGGCCCACTCGATCGCGATCCGCTCAAATGTCGGGAGGCGGCGATGCAGTTCGCGCGCGCAGCCGCGACACGGCTCGCCTATCGGAAGGCGCGCCTTCCCTCTCCGCACGAGTGGTTCCAGCAATAGGGCGATCTGGTGCTTGGCAAGGCGGTGTCGCTCGGTCTCACCGTGTCCGGCCGAGCTCGGATGGTGAGCAAAGTGCGCCTGGCGCTGATCGCCCAGGCGCGGGCTCACCGGCTCGAGGCACCCGGGGCAGCGATAACGAGTTGACCGGCTGGCCGACCGTGCAGCGATTCGCTGACCTGCGTCGGCCAGCGCGATCGGAACCCTGAGGACTCGCGTCATGGCTGCCATTGTCATTGGTATCCGCGTCAGCTCACGCGGCACGACGCACCGGTGCCTCGCTACTCATGACCACAGGGCTCGCGACGCGCACCCGTTTCGTAGCAAACTGGCCGAGACTGACGTGGCAGTCGGCCATTGTCTCGTTGGTGATCTCGTGATTCCCTGCGCTGCCCCTCGTTCAGGAAGCCGGCTGTGCGTCCTCCTGATCGAACCGGCCTAGGACTATCTCCCAGACCTCGGGAGCGCTTCCATCACCTGGGTCGATGCTCATCCTGTGAAGTCGGAACCGGTAATCCCGCGGCTTGGTAGGCCACAGGTAGTCCTGCGTAGCCTTGACACCAAGTGGTCCGTACCACTCGAGGCGAATGGCGATCCACGGGTAGTTAAGTCCGGTGCCGCTCTCCTCTAGCCAGTGGTCGAAGGGCACATACAGCCTCCTCCGCTGGCCAGCAGGGAGAGCTACTTGGCGGCCGCTTTGACGGCGGGTCGCCTCGTGTAGATGCTCCAGCGACCGTTCGTGAGTCCCGGCGGCGGTCGCGAGCAAACCGTAGGCTACTGACGGTCCGCCGTTCTCCACCTCGATCGTCAGACGCGGCTGGTTGTTCTTGGGCACCATCGCGACACTAACGATGGCCAGGTGCGGGACTGCTGCCAACCGGGCGAGTCGCTGAGTCTGCTTGGCCTGGATGCCGGCGATGTCGCGGGCCTCCGCAGCGATGCCATTGGCTTCGGTCGCGACACCGCGTGCCTTCCAAGCGACCGCCACCGCGCCGAGCGCGACGAAGACCGATATCACCGCAGAGATCGCCTGGATCCAGTCGGTTGTCGTCATGACGACCCATTCACCCAACTGACTTGTCCTCCTGATGTTGGTGTTCTCTCAGTTCCGCTTACCCGAGCAACTCGCCGAAATCGACGGATCAGGCGGCCGCGCTTCTTCGCCGTCAACGCGACGGCGGTCCCCGGTGGTTCCAAATAGCCGCATGCGTGGGTTTGACGTGAAGACGGAACCACGTCTCACACCAAGTGAGACAGCGTTGCTCCTTGCTTCCACGCCACGCTCATCGAGGAGCGCGCCGGACCGCATCTGCGTGGTCCGCCGTCAACCGTTTGTCACGGACACGTTTGGTCACGCTTCTTGACAGTTGCGGACCGGCGCCGACGATGCCTGGTCATTTCCCACACGGAGGCGCAACATGATTGCTCTCGATC
>DATMJU010000170.1:0-11832 GCA_035553795.1 Vicinamibacterales bacterium | reverse complement strand
GTCCACGAGAGCGCGGCGGTGCCGTCCGCGCCAAAATGCACGTAGACACGATCGCCGTCGATGATCGGCGTCGGCGATGCCCAGCTGTTCTTTGGATTGATGTCGCGGCGATCGTAGGGAATCTTGAAGACTTCGACGTTGACGACCTCGCGGCCCGTCTCCACGTCGTAGGCAAGCGCGCGCAGCGAGATGCCGCGCTGTTCGACCGCCGTGGTGATCCAGACGCGGCCGTTGGCAATCACCGGGGAAGACCACCCCAGGCCCGGCACCTTTGTCTTCCACTGGATGTTCGTGGTCTCGCTCCACGTCAGCGGCAGGCCGGTCGCGCTCGAATGACCCTGGCCTCCGGGACCGCGAAACGCCGGCCACGCATCCTGGGCGGCGGCTCCACTCGCGATCGCGAGCAGCCACACCGCAAGCAGCACGGCCCTCACGCGGATCGCGCTTCCACGTTCGTCGGTGGCTTGCCCTCGGCCGGTTTCGCAGAGGCAGGCACAGTGAAATAGAACGTCGCGCCGGCGTTCAACTTGCCTTCCGCCCACACGCGGCCGCCGTGCCGGCTGATGATGCGATGCACGATCGCCAGGCCGACGCCGGTGCCTTCGAATTCGTCAGGACGATGAAGGCGCTGAAACACACCGAACAGTTTCGATGCGTAGCGCTCGTCGAACCCCACGCCGTTGTCGCGGACGAAATACACCGTTTCCGCCTCGGACTGCTCGACGCCGACCACGATCGCCGGATGCTCGGACTTGGCCGTGAACTTCACCGCGTTCGAGATCAGGTTGACGAATACCTGGTTCAGGAGCGCCGCCTCGCCGTACGCCGGGGGCAGCGGTCCAACCGTCAGGTCGATGGCACGTCCTGCTGTCGCGATCGCTTCCTGTGCGATCGCCGTCGCCATCGTCTGCATGTCGACCGTCTGCCGCAACATCGTCGTGCGGCCGATCTGCGAGAACGCCAGCAGGTCGTCGATCAACTGGCCCATCTTGCGGGCATTCAACTTGACGCGATCGAGGTGGTGGCGCGCGGTCGAGTCCAGCGTTGCGGAGTGGTCCTCTTCGAGAATCTGAACGAAACCGACAATCGCCCGGAGAGGCGCGCGGAGATCGTGCGAAACCGAGTAGCTGAACGCCTCGAGCTCACGGTTGGCGGCGCGCAGTTCGGCAGTGCGAAGCTCGACGCGCAGTTCGAGATCGGTGCGCGACTGCTCCACCTTCTCCGCCATGGTATTGAACGACTCCGCAAGTCGTCCTATTTCATCCTCACGCGTCGTGTCGATGCGCACATGCGGTTTCGATTCCGCGACGGCTTCAGCCGCCTCGGTGACCTGCAGCAGAGGCGTCGTGATGCGCCGGCTGGTCACCCACGCCACGGCGCCGACAACCAGCAGCAGCGTCGCGGCAATCGCCGCCGATCGCAGCAGGAAGCGGCGCGACGGCTCGAGGATCACGTCGAGCGGAAACTCGATCGCCACGGCCCACGAGGTTTGCTCAATCGGCGTGGCCCAGGCCAGCGTGCGCGGCATGCCCGCGCGCTGGTACTCCCACAGCCGGCTCTCTTCGCCGCGAATGGGAAGCTGCGTGGTCGTCACCAGGTCCGACCACGAGGATCCATCCGCGTTGCCGATGACCATCGTCGCTTCGCTTCCGATGAGGCCGGTGAGCAGTGCCACCGTCTGTCGCGTTTGCGCCGGGTTGGTGATGCGCCTGCGTTCGAGGACGTAGCCGAGCACCCGGCCTCCGTCGAGCACCTTGCCGCCGACCGGATAGCGCAGCCCCTCCTCGTACTGACGCAGCTTGCCGATCGCGGGCAGGTCGGTCGCAAACAGGTCCTTCTTGTACTCCTCGAGGAGCGGCCCGCTTACCGCTTCGAAGTCGGCGCCGGCGGCGAAAACGCGCCGGCCGTTCGCATCCCACAATTCCACGTTGCCAAAGGCAATGGCCTGCCCGAGGTAGGCGACGATACTGGCCTCGACCTGTGGCTTGAGCGCCTCGTCCTGGGTGCGCAGGAAGTCACGCACCTCGGCGCGATCCATCAGCTGTTTGAGTGCCCCGATACGCTGCCTGGCCGACAGCGTGAACACGTTGGCAAGTTGATCGGCGGCGCGCTGCAGGCGGCCGGTAGCAATGTCGATCAGCGAGGCGCGCAGTTCGACGTACGAAGCGGCGCTCATCCCGGCCAGCGCGAGAAGCAGCAGGGTCGTCATGAGCAGCGGGATCTTGACGGCCAGCGACCGGCGCTTCGAAAACGGCATCCGGCGATAAGCCTACAATGAGCAGGTGCCATATAGATGGGTGATGCTGCTGCTCGCCGCGGCCGCAATGGTCGGTACTTTGCCTGGCCGGACGCAGGGATTGGGCCTTGTTACCGAGCCCCTTCTGCAGGACCTGAACATTGGCCGCGTCGAATACGCGCAGATCAACCTGTGGGCGACACTGATTGGATCCCTCTTCGCGATTGGGATCGGCCGGTTTATCGACCAGCTCGGCACTCGCGTCGTACTGACCTCGGTGGCCGTTGGGCTTGGCCTCGTGGTGTGCGCGATGAGCGGCGTCTCGTCATTCTGGCCGCTGGTGATCTCGATCACCTTGACGCGCGGTCTCGGTCAAAGCGCGCTGTCAGTGATCAGCCTGACGATGATCGGCCACTGGTTCAACAAGGGCGTCGACAAAGCGATGGCGATCTATTCCATCGTCATGAGCATCGGTTTCATGATCGCGTTTCCTGTTGTCGGCGCGCTAGTTCAATCAGCAGGCTGGAG
The DNA here is from genome assembly GCA_035553795.1 of Vicinamibacterales bacterium. Taxonomy (GTDB): domain Bacteria; phylum Acidobacteriota; class Vicinamibacteria; order Vicinamibacterales; family UBA2999; genus 12-FULL-67-14b. The sequence continues at coordinate 9,068 of DATMJU010000170.1, read as the reverse complement.
ATCTGCCTGGTTTGGGATTGGCGTCACGCTGTTGGCGATTCTCGCGCCAGCCGCCCTCTTCCTGGCGCGACGAGCGCCGGCCGTGCACGATGTGCAGGATGTGAATAGTGTGCACGACGTGCACTGGAGGAACGCGCTCCAGACGCCCGCCTTCTGGTCGTTCTCAATCGGCGCCGCGTTGTACGGCCTCGTCGCGTCGGGCATCGGGCTGTTCAACGAATCGATTCTTCTCGAGCGCGGCTTCGGACCCGACGTGTTCTACCAGACGCTGATCGTCACCGCGCTCACCGCACTGATCGGCAACTTCGGTGGCGGGTGGCTCGCCGCGCGGATGTCGCTCACCAACCTGCTCGCGGTATCGATGTTCGTGCTCGCGCTGGGTCTTGCGGCGCTGCCTCACGTCACGGCGATCTGGCAGGTGATGGCGTGGGCGACGGCGATGGGCCTGGGTGGCGGTCTGGTGATGGTGTTGTTCTTCAGCGTCTGGCCGCGCGTGTATGGCCGCGCGCACCTCGGGCGGATCCAGGGCGCCGCGCAGGCCATGACGGTACTCGCGTCCGCGATTGGGCCGCTGTTGCTGGCGTGGTGCGTCGAGTGGACCGGCAGCTATGCGGCGATGTTCAACATTCTCGCCGCCGTCATCGGCGCCGTTGCCTTCGCCGCGATGATCACGCCGCTGCCCGGTCGGTCAGATGTCGCCCTACGTGTGGGCTGATGGGCTCGAAGACCAGCGGCCGGCCCGCCATGCTTCCGGCCGAAGGATCACCAGCACGGTAATCACTTCGAGCCTGCCGATCCACATCGCGAAGGTCAGGACGATGCGGCTGATCGGATGGAGGTCCGCGAAATGTCCCATGGGCCCCACGGAGTTGAAGCCGGGACCAACGTTGCCAAGGGTCGCGGCCGTCGCCGAGATGCCGGTCACGAGGTCGGCGCCAAGCAGCACGACAATCGCCGCGCATATGGCGAACATCAACATGTAGAACAGGAAGAACACCACCACGCCCTGGACAATGTGCGCTGGCACGACGCGGTTGCCGAGCTTCACTGGCAAGATGGCGCGCGGGTGCAAGGTGCGCCGGAGCTCCTGCAGCGTCGACTTCGCCAGCAGGATATGGCGCACCACTTTTGGACCGCCCGCCGCGGAACCGGCGCAACCGCCGATGAACATCAGCCCAAGCAGGATCGCCTTGGCCTGGTCGTTCCAGAGTTGGAAATCGACGCTCGCGAAGCCGGTCGTCGTGATAATTGACAGCACCTGGAATAGCGCCGTCCGGACGACGTCGCCCGGGGCGCCCAGGCGCCAGATGGCGATCGACAGGAAACCTGTCGCCGCCAGCACCACGCCCGCGTAGACGCGCAACTCTTCGTCCGACGAAAGCAGGCGGAAGTCGCGCTTCGCCAGCGCGCGGTACTGCAGCGCGAAGTTGGCGCCGGCAATGAACATGAAGACGATGATGACCCATTCGATCGCGGCACTTTGGTACCCGGCGATCGACAGCGGGTGCGGTGAGAAACCGCCGGCGGCCAGCGTGGTGAACGAGTGGGAAACCGCATCGTACCAGGACATGCCCGCCAGCCGCAGCGCAATGGTCTGCATCACCGTCAGCGCGGCATACAGCCGCCATAACAGCGCCGCGGTGCGGCGGATCTGCGGACTGACCTTCTCATCGTCGGGTCCCGACGCCTCGGCGAAGAAGATTTCGCGGCCGCCGATTGCCAGCCGTGGCAGCACCGCGACGAACAGCGCGATGACGCCCATGCCGCCGAGCCACTGCGTCATCGAGCGCCAGAAGAACAGGCCGCGGCCGTATTGCGAAAAGTCGCGGAGCACCGTCGCGCCGGTGGTGGTCAGCCCCGACATCGACTCGAACATCGCATCGATGGGTCCGAGACCCGCCCACAGGTAGGGCATCGCGGCAAACCAGGCGATCAGCAGCCAGGCCGCCGAGACGATGGCGAGGCCTTCGACGCGGCGCATGCCTTCGATCGCGTCCTCCGCCGCCTTGCCGCCGGCATGCCGCATCGCGTGACCGACCAGGGTCGTGACAACGCCGGACAGCGCGAACGCGGCGGCGTCGGAGTATTCGCGATAGCACAGCGCCACGGCCAGTGGCGCCAGGAACATCAGTCCGAACACCCGGACCACGATCCCGGTGACGTGCGTGACTAGGGAAAAACGCATCGCGCTGGCGTCAGGTTAGTTGCCGGTGCCACTGAAATAGGCTTGCACGCGATCGGCGGCCTCGCGGGTCGAGAACACCAGGATGCGATCGCCAGGCTCGATTCGATCGTCGCCGCGCGGCACGATTGCCGTCCCGTCGCGCAGAATCGCGCCGACGATCGCGTCTTCAGGTGTGCCGATGCCCTTGAGGGGTGTGGCGGTGAAGTCCTTCTTAACCGTCAGCTCGAGCACCCTCGCTTCTCCGTGCTCCAGCACCGCGAGCAATCTTGATGTGCCACCGGTGATCTGGTGAAGGATCGACGCCACCGCCGCGCCGCGGGCCGACAGCGCCACGTCGATCCCGACGCGCTCGAACAATCGCAGGTTGGCCGGCCGGCTGACGCGCGTGACAACCTTCGGCACACCGAGCTGCCGTCCGAGCAGCGATGCGAGCAGGTTGCGCTCGTCGTTGTCGATCACACACACCAGCACGTCGCTGCGTCCGACGTCCTCGCTCTCGAGGAACGCGAGGTCGGTGCCGTCGCCGTTGAGCACCAGCGTGCGGGTCAGCCGCGCGGCCAGCAGCTCGCCACGGCCGGGGTCGCTCTCCAAGATCCGCAGGTCGACGGTGGACGCCTGCTCCAGCCGCTCGGCCAGTTCGAGGCCGACGTCACCACCGCCAATGATCGTTACCTTCAGGCGTCCGCCGCCGCGCGCCTGGTTGACCTGTGCTTCGACCTCGAGCATCGCCTCCGGCGTGCCCATGATGATGATCTTGTCGCCGGCTTCGAGCATGGTGGTGCCGCGCGGCACGAACAGCCGCGCCGCACGCTTGACGGCGACAATCAGCGACCGCCGCGGCAGGCGCAGTTGGCCGAGGGGCACGCCAATCAGGCTCGACCCCGCCCCCAGGCGATACTCGAGCAGCCGGATCACGCCGCCGGCGAACACCTCGGCGTCGATCGCGCCCGGAGCGGTCACCACGCGTTCGATGTCTGCCGCCAGTTGGGCTTCGGGCCATAGCACCCGGTTGATGCCGAACTGTTCGAGGTGCCCCTGCGAGCCGGGAAGGAAGTCGGCGCGCGACACGAGGCAAATCGTTTCCGGGCTGGCAATGCGGTTGGCGATTGCGCAGGCGACGATGTTCACTTCGTCCAGCCCGGTGCAGGCAACGAAGAACTGCGCCCGTTCGATGCCGGCGCGGCCGAGGACCTCTTCGCTGGTGCCGCTGCCGACGATGAACTCGGCATCAATGGCCGTGAACGCGTCGGCCACGGCCCGGTCGTGGTCGACGACAACCACCTCGTGATCGGGCGCGAGCGTCCTGGCCAGCGACGAACCGATCTGGCCGCCGCCCACGATCACGATCCGCACGGTGCGCTCATCTCCCGAAAATGTAGCACCTCGCACGGGGATTCCACGCGGTTTCGGTCCACCCGCGAAGATCACTTGACATCCAAGTGGAGATGCATGTATTCCACTTGCATGCCTGGTGAGAAGGTGGAGTTGCTGCAGGGCACCCTGGATCTGATCATCCTGCGGGCCTTGTCGACGATGGGCGCCCAGCACGCGTACGGTCTCGCCGCCCGCCTCGCCCAGGTGTCGGACCATCCGCTGTCGCTCAACCAGGGCACGCTCTACCCCGCCCTGGTGCGCCTCGTGCAAAAAGGCTGGATCAAGGGCGACTGGGGAAAGACGGAAACGAATCGCGAAGCGAAGTTCTACTCGCTGACCAAGGCCGGCGAGAAGGCGCTGCACAAGGAAGCCGAGAAGTGGCGGCGCCTTGCCGGGCTCGTCGATAAGCTGCTCCTGGAGTCGTAGGGGAGCCGGCTGGCCGCGAGGATGCGGCGATTCGCGGATTAGGGCGTTATAACATTTGTTGATACAATGGGTTCGTGGTCGTTGAACTCAAGCTCCGCAAGGTCGGAAATTCGCTCGGCGTAGTACTCCCGAAGGAAGTCCTGACGCATCTGAAGGTCGGCGAGGGCGATACCCTCTGCCTGACCGAAGCAGCCGATGGCGGCTTGAGAATCGGCCCGTCAGACGACGAGTTCAAGAAGCAGATGGAAGCAGCCGAAAGCGTGATCACTCGCTATCGGCGAACCCTGCGCGAACTCGCGAAGTGAAGAAGCCGATTTGGCTGCTTAGAGAGACGGTACTCGCCGCTCATGAGCGGCTGCTTTCAGAATTCGGCGGAGCTTCAGGAATTCGAGACGTTGGGCTCCTCGATTCGGCGTTGTCCCGCCAGGACAACCTTCTCGCTCATGGCAAACCGGGTGTTTTCGAGATGGCGTCCGCGTACGCGTACGGCATCGTCAAGAATCATCCGTTCTTCGACGGCAACAAACGAACTGGCTTTACCGCCGCGATCGTGTTCCTGGAACTGAACGGCGAAGTCTTCGCAGCATCAGAAGCGGACGCCACCATTCAGACGCTGGCCCTTGCAGCCGGCGATCTCGACGAGCCTGGCTACGCCGCCTGGCTCAAAGCGAACTGCACGCATCACTAACGCTCACGCATTACGAAAGAACAGAGTTCACATTCAAATGAAGACCACTCCCGCCGGCGAAGACACCGGTTTCGGCTCGCTCGGCCTCACGCCTTCGCTCGTCAGCGCGGTCGCTGCGCTGGGCTACGAAGAACCAACTCCTATTCAGCGCGAAGCCATTCCGGTGCTGATCTCCGGCGCCGACATGCTCGGCCAGGCAGCGACCGGCACCGGTAAGACCGCCGCGTTTGCGCTGCCGTTGCTCGACAAGCTCTCGAAGAGCGGCAAGAACGTCCGCGGCAAGGTGCTGGCGCTCGTGCTGGTGCCGACGCGCGAACTGGCGATGCAGGTTGCCGAAGCGCTGCACAAGTACGCCAAGGGCTCAAACCTCAACGTCGTTCCGGTCTACGGCGGCGCGCCGATGGATCACCAGATTCGGGCGCTGCGGCGCGGCACCGAGGTCGTGGTCGGCACGCCCGGACGCGTCCTCGATCACCTGCGGCGCAAGACGCTCGACCTGAGCCTGGTTGAAGTGCTCGTCCTCGACGAAGCCGACGAGATGCTCGATATGGGCTTCTCGGAAGACATCGACGCGATCGTCAACGAAACGCCCGACACGCGCCAGACGGCGCTGTTCGCCGCGACGTTTGCGCCGCGCATCATGTCGATCGCCGGCCGCCACCTGAAGGATCCGAAAAAGGTCCAGATCGCGCAGGAGAAGCGCGCGCCCGGCAAGCTCCCCCGCATCCGCCAGGTCGCGTTCATCGTTGGCAAGGGCCAGAAGATCAGCGCGCTCAACCGCATCCTCGACTTCGAGAGCCCGAAGTCGGCGATCGTGTTCTGCCGCACGCGTCTTGAAGTCGATGAGCTCACCGATACGCTGAACGCGCACGGTTACGGCGCGCAGGCGCTGCATGGCGGCATGGTGCAGAAACAGCGCGATCGCGTGATGCAGCTGTTCCGCACCGAGAAGGCCGACATCCTCGTCGCGACTGACGTGGCCGCACGCGGTCTCGACATCGATCACGTGTCGCACGTGATCAACTTCGATCTCCCGACCGCCGCGGAAGTCTACGTGCACCGCATCGGCCGCACCGGCCGCATCGGCCGCGAGGGCGTCGCCATCACCTTGCTGGCGCCCCGAGAACAGCGCTTCCTTCAGTACGTGGAGCGGCTCACCAAGCAGAAGGTCGAGATCGGCAAGCTGCCGAGCGAAGCCGATCTGCGCCGGCGCCGTCTCGAAGGCGCCAAGGAAACCGTGCGCGCGCGCATCGCCGCCGGCGAGCTCGATGACATGAAGGAGCTGGTCGCGTCGCTGGCGGAAGAGTTCGACATCATGGACGTGGCTGCGGCCGCGATCGCGTTGGCGAACGAAGCAGCGGACAAGCCGGCGCCGGCTGAGGAGCCTGAGCCGATGGCCGAACCAGGCTTCCGCGGAGAGCGTTCCTCGGGACGACTCACTCTCCTCCGAATCAGCGTCGGCAAGGAAGAAAGCATTCGGCCCGCAGACCTGGTGGGCGCGATCGCCGGCGAAGCAGGCGTTCCGTCCCGCGTCATCGGCGCGATCAAGATCCACGACGACTACTCGTTGGTCGAAGTGCCCGAGGAACTGTCGGAGCGGATCATCGAAGCGCTGAAACGAACCAAGATTCGCGGCAACAAGGTGACGGTCCAGTCGAAGCCGGCACGCTAGCTGAACCGTTGAACCTGTGAACCCCTGAACCCGTCATATATCCACAGAAGGTATATCCACTGTGGATACAATGACGGGATGAGCGCGGAACCCAGGCCCGAATCGCTGCTGCCGTTGCAGCCCGCCGTCTTCCACATCCTCATGGCGCTGGCCGACGAGGACCGTCACGGCTACGGCATCATCCAGGAAGTAAAGACCCGGACGAACGGCGAGGTCCGCCTCGGACCGGGCACGCTCTATCGATCCATCCAGCGGATGCTCGACGATGACCTGATCGTCGAGGTGCACGAGCGTCCCGCGCCGGAACTGGATGATGAGCGGCGCCGCTATTACCGCATCACCAAGTTCGGCAAGAGCGTCGCGCGCGAGGAGGCCAACCGGCTTACCGAGCTGGTCCGGCTGGCGCGCGCCAGTGGCTTCGTCGCGAAAAAGGCCTGACATGCTCATCTTCAAGGCACTGCTGCATCTTTTTCCCCGATCGTTCCGCGCCGAGTACGGCGGCGAGATGCTCCGCGACTTCGCGCGCGAGTGGGCGCAGGCGCGAGGGTCCGCGAAGGTGAGCGTCCTGGCCGGCGCCACGACCGACGTCGTGGCCAATGCAATGCGTGTTCATGCCGACATCCTCCGGCAGGACCTCACCTACTCCCTTCGATCGCTCCGCCGCTCGACCGGCTTCACCGTCACCGCGATCCTCGTCGCCGCCAGCGGTATCGGCGCAACGACCGCAGCGTTTTCCGTCGCCGACCACGTCCTGCTGCGCCCGCTGCCGTTCCCGGAGTCGCAGCAGTTGATGAAGCTCTGGCAAGACCACACCGCGCGCGGCTACCCGCGACTCGAACCCTCACCGCCGAACGTCCGGGATTGGCAGCGGATGGCCACCTCATTCGCGCTGCTCGAGCCCTATGCCAGTGCCGGCGGTGCGCTGACCGGACGCGGCGAAGCGCAGCGGATCAGCGGCGCTTCCGTCGGTCCGCGGATGTTCGAGCTCCTCGGCAGGCAAGCAGCGCTCGGGCGGGTGCTGAGCACCGCGGACGTGGACGCGAGTGACGAACGGCCCGTCGTCATCAGCGACACGCTGTGGCGGACGGCGTTCGCGGCGAGCCCGGACGTGCTGGGCCAGAAGATGACCATTGATGGCGCCACGCACGTCGTGATTGGCGTCATGCCGCCGGACTTCCTGTTCCCGAATCGAGAGGCCAGGTTCTGGCGCATCCTGCAATTCGGCGGCGCCGGCAGCGGTGACGATGATCGACAGAACCACTACCTGGAAGTGCTTGGCCGCCTGAAAGAGGGCGTCTCGGAGGAGGACGCGCGCGCCGAGATGAAAGTCATCGGCGCCGATCTGGCGCGGCAGCACCCCAAGGACCTCGAAGGCACGAGCGTTACGCTCGCCCCGTATCGCAACCAGGTCGCCTGGCAGTCGCGAATGCTCCTCCTAGGGCTGGTCGGGGCATCGATCTGCGTGTTGCTGATTGCGTGCACCAACCTTGCGAACCTGCTGATGTCGCGCGCGCTGGCGCGGCGCAACGAGTTCGCGGTGCGCGCCGCTGTTGGCGCCGGCGTTGATCGTCTTGTGCGGCAGATGCTCACGGACAGCCTGCTGCTCGCGGCGGCCGGCGGGGCGCTCGGTATTGCGATCGCAGTCGCATCGGCGCCCCTGTTGGTCAAGCTCGTGCCGAATGCCTTGCCGATCGCCGAGGTGCCGGCGCTCGATCTCCGCATGCTCGCCGGATCCATCGCCCTCACGACGCTCACCGGTCTTGCTTTCGGTCTACTGCCGGCATTGCGCATCTGCAGGAAGGCCGATGGCGCCGCCCTCAAGGAAGGAGCGCGAGGCGGCGGCAGCGCCCGCGGCACCGAGCGCTTGCGTTCGGCGTTGGTCGTCGCCGAAATCGTCGCGTCGGTCATCCTCGTCGTCTGCGTCGGCCTGCTCGGCCAGTCGCTGCTCGCCGTCCAGCGCGTGGATCCCGGCTTCAGCACCGACAATCTGCTCACGATGCGGACGCAATTGCCGTCGGAGCAGTACGCGCAACCGGAGACGCGCCTCCGCTTCTATTCGCAGGTGCTCGACCGGGTGCACGCGCTGCCCGGCGTGATTAGCGCCAGCTACATCAGCTTCCTGCCGATGACCATGAGAGGCGGCATCTGGGATGTGCTGTCGGCAACGCCCGATCAGAGCAGCCCTGGCGGATTCCAGCCGCTGCATCCGACGCAAAGCTTCAGCGCCAGCATCCGCTACGTCACACCGCGATTCTTCGAGACGCTCAGCACGCCGCTGCTGAAGGGTCGAGATGTCAGCAACACTGATACGTTGAACGCGCCGTTCGTTGCGGTGGTGAGCGAGTCGTTCGCGGAGCGCCACTTCCCCGGCCAGGATCCGATCGGCCGCCAGTTCGCTATCGCCTTCTCCTCCCGCACCATCGTCGGTGTTGTCGGCGACATCAGAGTGCGGGGCCTCGAGCAGGAGAGCGAGCCGCAGGTCTACCTGCCGGTCACGCAGCAGCGGACGCAGTTGTTCTTCTATGCCCCGAAAGACCTGGTGATCAGGACCTCAGTCCCCGCGACGACGCTCGCGTCAGCGGTCCGCGCGATCATCACCGAGGCTGAGCCCGACATGCCGATCACGGCGATACAGACGATGGAACAGATCGTCAACGCGGACTCGGCGCCGCGCGTGGCGCAGTTGCGCGTGCTGGGCGGGTTTGCCGCCATCGCAATCCTGC